>NZ_RXWZ01000034.1 GCF_003970575.1 Mammaliicoccus fleurettii | reverse complement strand
ATATTCAACAGTACAATGTTGAAGAAATATTTATTGACATAACTAAAGTATTTAAATATTATTGTTCAACACCATTTGACTTTGCAAGTATGTTGAAGAGAGAAATAGAAGAACAAATGCATATGAAATATTCAATTGGAATAGGTCCAAATATGTTTCTGAGTAAATCTGCATTAGATATAGAAGCGAAAAATAATAAACAGTTAATTGCTGAATGGAAATATGAAGACATACCTTCAAAGTTGTGGCCAATACATCCATTAAATAAAATGTGGGGAATTAATCAACGGGTTGAGAAAGACTTAAATGAAATAGGAATATACACAGTTGGAGATTTAGCGCACTATCCTTTAAAAAAATTAGAGAAATCATATGGAGAAATAAGCCAGGATTTGCATCTTAACAGTAATGGTATAGACTTAAACAAGGTTCAAGACATTCACAATATAATTAAACCAAAAATAAAATATAATTTAAAACTTTCGCAGAACTATCAATATTTTGAAATGAAAAGTATCATACTTGAAACAGTGGAAAGTTTAACCAAACAATTAAGATCAAGAAATTTATTAGTAAAGACTATTTCATTTTCTTTGAAAAATGATCAAAGTGATGGAATCTCAAAAGAATATACTTTAAAAGATGGCACAAATATAGCTATGGATATATTTAGAGTTATATGGAGTTTTTCTGAACAACTATGTGATAAAGCAGAAAAATATAATGAATTAAATATCTCACTTAATAATTTTGTACCTGAAAGAGCTCGTGAACTTAATATGTTTATAGAAAAATTTGAAAGATTAAGAAATGAAGGACTTGAATTATTAATTAATGAAATAAATTGGGACAGAAACTTAATTAACGATCAAATAATCTAAATCAACTTATAAATGAAAGTAGTTATATTTCTCCTTTGTGTATATAATGTAAATATTATTAACATTTGACAAACTTTAATCACATTTATATACTTATTTTGACTGACATTCAAATATGGGGAGTGGTGCATGGTGATTAAACAAGTTACACCTTATCTTTACTTTAACGGAACTTGCGAAGAAGCATTGGCATTTTATAGTGAAGCGCTAGATGGAAGTGTAAGAGAATCACAAACGTATGGTGACGCAGGTGTGGATGCGGCACAAGATTCTAATAGAATTATTCATGCACAATTAGAAGTGAATGGTCATTTATTTATGTTTTCAGATATACCGAATGATGATGACTCATTGAGTCAAAACCATAACGTATACATTGTTATAGAATTTGAAACAGAAGATAAGATAAATGAAGTGTATAATATATTTAAAGAAGGTGGCCAGGTTCAAATGGAACTAGGTAAAACTTTTTGGGGACAAACATATGCTAAAGTTATAGATAAATTTGGTATAGGTTGGGATTTAAGTTATACACATCAAGAATAATATATAAGGATAGAGGCTGGGACAATTATTTGTCTCAGCCTCTATCCTTATATATTTTAGAGAATTAAAAAATGGTAAAATAAACTGAGATAACCTATTATAAAGGTGGCGTAATATATGAAAGTGTTGATTGCACCAGATTCTTTTAAAGGGAGTTCGGATGCTTTAACTGTTGCTCATGCTATGCAAAATGGAATATTAAAAGTAGATTCTAAATCTGAAACTGTTATTCTACCAATGGCTGATGGTGGCGAGTGTACGATGATAAATTTGGTTCAGGCTACTAATGGTACTGTGGTGACAGCAAATAGTGTTGATCCTTTAGGTAGACAAATGGAATCTAAATACGGCATTTCTGGTGATGGTAAGACCGCAATTATTGAACTCGCAACTAGTTCTGGCATAGATCTTCTTAATGCTGAAGAGCTTAATCCGTTAAAAACAACAACGTATGGTACTGGAATACTTATTAAAGATGCTCTAGAACGAAATATTAAACATTTCATTATATGTTTAGGTGGTAGTGCTACAAATGATGCTGGTGTTGGTTTGTTACAAGCATTGGGATTCAGATTTTTGGATAAAAATGGACTTGATATAAATCTTGGTGGACAATATATCAAAGATATTGTCACGATTGATGATTCTAATGTTATGTCATTAATGAAAGAAGCGAATTTTGAAATTGCATGTGATGTTACAAATCCACTTATAGGAACAAATGGCGCTAGTTACATA
This sequence comes from Mammaliicoccus fleurettii, assembly GCF_003970575.1. Classification (GTDB taxonomy): domain Bacteria; phylum Bacillota; class Bacilli; order Staphylococcales; family Staphylococcaceae; genus Mammaliicoccus; species Mammaliicoccus fleurettii. The sequence continues at coordinate 3,325 of NZ_RXWZ01000034.1, read as the reverse complement.
TTCGGACCTCAAAAAGGTGCTTCAGTTGAGGTTGTTAAAATTCTTGATAATGCTATAGAGCAATTTGCGAATATAATTGAGCAACAAAAAAATCTTTCTATTCATCAGATTGAAGGGGCTGGTGCAGCAGGTGGTACAGCTGGCAGTATGCTTGCGTTTTTAAATGCAAATTTAAAAAGAGGAATTGAACTTGTTATAGACTTTGTAGAATTAAATGAAATGTTAAAACAAGAGAACTTTGATTTGATTATAACGGGTGAAGGCAAAATAGATGGACAAACAGCTGGTGGAAAAGTGATATCTGGTATGTGTCAAAAGGCACATGAATATGGAATACCAATTATAGCTCTTGGCGGAAGTGTTGAAGGGAATTTATCTGAGCTATATAACCAAAGTCTAACAGCTGCATATAGTATTACTAATGGTCCAATGAATTTAGAAGAAGCTATGCAGAATAGTAGTTGTTTAATAGAACAACAAACTGAACAAATATTTAGAACGATAAAAATGATTAATAAATAAGAAAAAGCAGTATGGTTGATTTCGTAACCATACTGCTTTTTTTAAGTTCTGTATTTATATTTTTGAATTCTATTTATTATAAGAACACCAATTATCATAAACACTATTGCTACTATAAGTGTGAACTTGAAGCCAACTATACTTGTAATAAGTAATGCGATAGCTGTAACTACACCATTAAATAGTGCAATTGGAACTTGTGTTTTGTTGTGATCTTTATGATCAGCTCCGGCACCAGTAGAAGAAAGAATAGTTGTATCTGATATAGGAGAACTATGGTCACCAAATATGCCACCAGAAATTACTGCTCCAATACATACTGTTAACGGCAAATCTAAGTGATAGCCAAGTGGTATAGCTAATGGTAGCATTATTGCAAATGTTCCCCATGAAGTACCATTTGCAAATGACATACATGCACCGACAAGGAAGATGAGCGCAGGTACAATTGCAGGAGGGATTGTGCCATCTATAATTTGCACGATATAGTTAGCTGTTCCTAATTTATCTAGGACACTTCCAAGCGACCATGCCAATACTAGTATGATTAAAATATCAGTCATGTTTTTCATACCTGATGTATATATATTTAATGATTGACTAATTGTTTTCACTTTATATATTAACATCATAATAATGATTGAAATAGCAGCAAAGAAATAAGATAAACTTAACGCTATTCTAAAATCTTTACCTTCAACACTTTGGAATGGAAAACCTTTTGGCGCTAATAAAGAAAATAAAGAGATGATTAATATAAGAATGGGTAACCAAATAAGTATTGGTTTGCTTTTGTTTTCAACATCTTTATCTGTATCAACACTTTCTCTTAAAGGTTTGGCATTTTCCCAATAAATTTCACCTGTATTCATAATTCGATCTTCGGCTTTTTTCATTGGACCAAAATCTAATTTTAATAAAATGATTAAAGGGACAATTAATACAGCTAGTACAGGATAAATGAAATAAGGTATAGAAGTGATAAAAGCATCCCATGAAGTCATATCTATACTTAAACGTTTAAATTCTGTATCGATTAATCCCATTATATAAACACCCCAGCCTATAAAAGGAATCATCACAGATACAGGAGAAGCTGTTGAATCAATAATCCATGCTAATTTTTCACGAGATATTTTAGCCTTATCAAATAAACTTTCATATATTGGGCCAACTATAAGTGGCGTTCCCATTTCAGAGAAGAAAATGATAATACCACTAAACCACGCTGCTAATTGAATTTTAATTCTACTCTTTGTACCAGAAATAAAGTGATTCGCAAAAGCTTTAGCACCACCTGAATTTTCAAGCAATGCAACAAACCCACCTATAAATACTAATAATATAAGTATGCCTGCATTATATTCATCAGCAACCGTAACGAATAAATAGTCACCTAACAACTTTTTTAAAGAAGAAATAGGGTTGAAACTTGTTAATAATAATATCCCGGAAAAAAGTCCTAAGAACAGAGAGACAATTACGCTTCGTGTTAATAAGACCATTATGATGGCGATAATGGGTGGAATAATTGACCAAAAGCCAAAACTATCCATAATAGACAACCTCCCTTAAAAGTTTTCTGAATGATGTAATAATTTAAATCATTACATATAATTTGTAATTAGTAAATAAGAGATTAATAAACAATCATAAAATTGTATACCTATACATCTATTGTTGACAATGATAGTTATAAAAATGACAACTATATTTGTCATAATGACAATAATAGTGTATATTAGTAATCGTAGGTGGTGGTCAAATGAAGAACAGGGTGAAAGAGTTGAGAGCTAGAGAAGGATTTAATCAAACTGAGTTGGCAAAAAGAGCAGGTATATCGAGACAAACAGTTTCATTAATAGAACGTAATAACTTCATGCCATCAGTATTGACTGCGGTAAGAATAGCTAGAATACTCAAAGAAAATGTTGAAGATGTTTTCATATTCGAGGAGGATGAATTATGAAAAAGAATAAAATTATGTTAATAGGTAACCTTATTTTATATATGCTTATAGGTGGATTAGTTGGAGGTTTATTAACAACCTTGTTTGGGGCTAATCATCAGCTTTTAGAAATACAATTAACAAAAACACAAACAGATATTATAACTATTATTTTAGCAATATTTATCATTATATTAGTTGTTATATTAATGAATGTTTATAAAAAAGCGAAAAACTATAGAAAGTTAGAAACAGATTCAGACAATGAGGATGATATAGAAGTACAATTAGAAAAAACATTAATTTTTCCACCTGTACTATTAGGCTTAATAACTACACTTGGCTTAATAATACTAAATCTTGTTTTAAATTTATCAGAAGATCCAAGCATTTTATCGTTAATTATAGCAGTATTATCTTTAATTATAACTGCACCATTATCTTATATGCATTTATCGAATTTAAGAAAATTATACCCAGAACGTCATTATCCAAAAGCAGGAGATAAAAAATTAAATGAAAAAATGGTAGATATGATGGATAGTGGTGAGCAATATATCACTTTACTAGCTTTACAAAAAACATACACTTTAAATCAACAATTGATCATAGGATTTATTGCACTAGCATCAATATTTTCAATAAGTTCTAATAATAATCAATTTTTCAGCGTATCATTATTAATTATCTTATATCTAGTTAATACAATGTACTTCACTAAAAAAGTTTCAGAAACTTTATAAAAAAAGACCCGGTCCTATATAGTGAGCTGACCCCAATTTGTGGGAATAAAATAAAAACACTTTCGTTGAATTCATATTAAAATGAATTTATACGGAGGTGTTTTTTCTATGA
>NZ_RXWZ01000033.1 GCF_003970575.1 Mammaliicoccus fleurettii | reverse complement strand
AAAAAACACCTCCGTATAAATTCATTTTAATATGAATTCAACGAAAGTGTTTTTATTTTATTCCCACAAATTGGGGTCAGCTCAAATTAAATGTTCCAGCCTTTCTACTTGTTTAATGAACATGTTCTGTTTGATCCATACAACATAATAAAGAATTATCGTGCTGATGGTCTGATGTTTCTAATTGGATAGTAGCATGTTGTATGGATTTATGGTTTAGTTTATGGTTAATTTCTTCTATTATACTGTCGCATTCTAATACTGTTTTTTCTCTATCTACAACTGCATGACAACTTAATGCTGTTAGATCACTTGTGATAGACCAAATGTGCAAATCATGTACATCGATTATTTCTGGATGTGATGTGATTGTTTCTGAAATTTCGTGTATATCGATATTTGATGGTGTTCCTTCCATTAATACGTTTAATGCTGATTTTGTAACACCATATCCGCTTCTTATAATTAGCATAGCAACAATAACACTTGCTATTGGATCGGCTAATTTCCAACCGAAAATTATCATGATTATTGCTGCTACTATTGCACCGACTGACCCTAATAAATCTCCGAGTACATGTATAAAAGCACCACGCATATTTAAATTGTTTTTTGTGTCAGATCCTTTAAACATTAACCAGGCAATAACAAGATTAACGATTAATCCAATTGTACTAATGATGAGCATACCTGTTGAAGCTACTTCAGGTGGATTTATAAATCGTGAGATTGCTTCATAAAAAATGTATAAGCTAATAGCAATTAATAAAATTCCATTTATAAAAGCAGCGAGTATTTCAAAACGGCGATAGCCATAAGTTTTATGTTGATTTGCAACACGTTCACCGAATTTAAAAGCCATGAGTGCAATAAATAAAGAAATTGCATCACTAAGCATATGACCTGCATCTGATAATAAGGCTAAGCTATTTGTAACATATCCTCCAATTACTTCTACAATCATAAATAAAGTAATGATTATGAAAGAAATCAGTAATATTTTTTTATTATTTGTATGAACATGGTTGTGGTCATGTCCGTGATGTTCATGTCCCATATAAACACCTCTCAATTTAAATTAATGTTTAGCGTGTTCGATTGCTTGTTTTAAAAATAGAATAACGTGGTCATCATCAATTGAGTAGAATATGCTCTTTCCTTCTCTTTCAAATTTAACAAGTCGAAGATTCTTTAAAAATCTCAATTGATGGGAAACTGAAGATTGACTAAGTGAAAGTGTTTCTGCTATACATCCAACTGAGTGTCTGCCTGTACAAAGTAAATGTAAAATCTTTACTCGAGTTGGATCACTTAATGCTTTAAAGGTTTGTGACACTAGTAACAATGTTTCATCATCTAATATATTATAAGTACTCATTTTATTCTCCTAACATATGAATATAAGTTCATATGTTAATTCTATAAAAAATCGTCATCTATGTCAAATGATTATAAATTGACAAAATAGATGCTATTGTGAGATGTTTTGTTTTATTAAAATGTTTGGAGGATATTATGGTAACTATATATGGACTAACAGTAGATGATGAATCTAGATGTGAGCATTATCAAACACCTCTAGATATCATTGCAATTAAATTTAAATGTTGTAACAAATTTTATCCTTGCTATAAATGTCATGAAGAATGTGAAAAACATGAACTTAAAAGATGGGATAAAAGTGAATTTGATGAACATGCTATATTGTGTGGTGTATGTAAACAAACAATTTCAATAAATGATTATATGCTAAAAGAAGTATGCCCACATTGTGCATCAAGGTTTAATCATCGATGTAAATATCATCACCATTTATATTTTAAAATTTAATTTGGTTTAATGTTTTAAAGGTAATTTATTACAAAACGTGTTATAATATTTTTAACTATAAAAATGAGCATACAGTGAATGTTGAAAAGAGAGAAGGAGGACATTAAATGAAAGATTTAATAAAAGGTCATATATTAAGTGGCGAATTTGATACTGCATATAGATTGATGTCCGAAGTGGATTTCTTAGAATTTGAAGAACACTTCATTTCAGCAGCTCACGAAGAAGAAAGTACAATGTTTTATACTTTTATATTAGATTCTATTAAGAAGGAAGAAACAAGTGAACTTCATGACTTAGCATTTTTGCTACATGTCTATCCATATAGTGAGCATGATGGTGCATTCTACTCAGCTTATTATCATGCTGAAAGATCGATGATATTAACAGAATATAAAGAAGTGAAGAGTTTATTGCAAATGCTTTTATTACATGCAATTCCAGAACCTTTGCTATCCGATAAGCAAGCATTTGACATTAGTAAACAAATACTTAAAATAGATCCCGATAATAAAGTTGCTAGAAATATAATGAAAGAAACTGCTAAGAGAATGGATAAAGTTGTAGTAGATTTTTCACAATTATCTAATTCTCAAAATGCATAAACCTAGTCGTTTGACTAGGTTTATTTTTTATGGGATTATAGGAAAGTTACAAAAACAAATATTAGGAGAAACAAATGGATAATCAAGTTAAAAGAAAAATCATCATGATTGTATTTTTGGTTGGTACATTCTTCATGATTTTAAACGAGACGCTTTTAAATATTGCATTAAAAGAATTGATGTCAGTATTTAATGTTGATGCGCCAACTGTTCAATGGATGGCGACTGGTTTTATGTTAGTAATGGGTGTACTGACGCCACTGTCTGCCGTTGTAAATCAATGGTTTACAACGAGAAGGTTATTTTTAGGGTTAGTAACAGTCTTCACAATCGGGACATTAACAGCAGGTTTAGCAATTAATTTCCCTATGTTATTAGTTGGTAGAATGATTCAAGCAGCAGGAACTGGACTTATGATTCCGACAGTTATGAATGCAATGCTTTTGTTATATAATGAGCATGAACGTGGGAAAATAATGGGGCAATTTGGTTTAGTGATTATGTTTGCACCAGCACTAGGACCCACATTATCAGGTGTTATTGTAGACTATATGGGTTGGAGATGGTTATTTTTAATTGTCATTCCATTCATGATGTTCACCTTTATTTTTGCCTATAGATATTTACAAAATGTAGGAGAAATAACGAGACCAAAAATTGATGTTTTCTCAATTATTTTATCTACAATAGGTATATCAACAATCATTTACAGTGTATCTTCAGTTAGTAGTACAGAAGGTGGATTCTCAAATCCATCAATCTTTATAACGTTAATTGTTGGTATAATTATGATGACTTTATTTGTATTTAGACAACTTAAATTAGACGAACCGCTACTGGACCTAAAAGTGTTTAAATACCATAACTATACTAAAGGTGTCATTATATTTGTTGTAGTTATTATGACAATGTTTGCATCTGAAATAGTTATGCCTATGTATTTACAAGGTCCTATGGGATTCAGTGCTAAAATAGCTGGTCTTATTTTATTACCTGGCGCTCTACTTAATGGTTTCTTATCACCATTTATGGGGGCTATATTTGATAAAATTGGACCGAGAAAACTCGTTGTACCAGGTTTGATTGTATTATTATGTGTTTCAATATTTTATTCAACAATTCACCCGGGTATATCCGTTTGGGTATTTGTCGTTGTGTATATTATTTTAATGATCAGTATTTCTGCAGTGTTAATGCCTGCAAATACAAATGCTTTAAATGCTATACCTAAAGAAATGTATCCACATGGAACAGCTGTTTCAAATATGTTACAACCAATTGGTGGTGCATTAGGTATCGCTGTATTTGTGAGTATTATGAATAGTGGTCAAACTACAGCACTTCAAGGTATTAAAAATCCAACAACAGAACAAATTAATAATGCTATGACAGTGGGTATACATCATTCTTATTGGTTTGGTATTGTGTTATTAGTTCTAGCAATAATTGTAGGATTTACAGTTACAAGAGCGAACTATAGCAAATCATTGGAAGAAAAATCGTAACTAAATTTGTGTTTTTACAAAACCACTTACTTTTGTAAGAGGTTTTTTTTAATTACTGGAATAGTTTTTATGATAGTGGGTATATGTCACTATATTGAACAAGTAAATGAGGAGGAAGATTTGTGTCAAATGTTAAAGAAGCAACAAAAATAGGGTTTGCTTATGTCGGAGTCGTAGTGGGAGCTGGATTTTCAACAGGACAAGAAGTAATGAAATTCTTTACACACTATGGTTTGTATGGCTATCTAGGTGTAATCATCTCAGGGATTATGCTAGCGTTCTTTGGCCGACAAGTAGCAAAAATTGGTACTGCGTTAGATGCTGATGATCACAGCTCTACTATCAACTATTTGTTCGGTAAAGCAGGTATTGTTATAGACTATGTATTAATATTCTTCTTATTTGGAATATCTGTCACGATGATAGCTGGTGCAGGTTCTGCATTTCAAGAAAGTTTTGGTGTGCCAACATGGCTAGGAGCTTTAATTATGTGTGTGGTTATTTATATCACACTATTATTAGATTTTGATAAAATTGTTAAAGCTTTAGGTGTAGTAACACCATTCTTAATAATTATTATTCTTATCATTGCAGGTTATTTCTTTATAAATGGACATGTTGGTATTTCTGAAATAAATAGTACAGTAGAAGAGCCAAGTCTATTTTGGGGTATTGCTCAAGGATTCATTTATGGAGGATTAGCTTTCTCTGTAGGATTTAGTACGTTAATTGCAATAGGTGGAGACGCTGATAAACGTCGTATTTCAGGTTTAGGTGGAATTATTGGCGGTGTTATTTATTTAGTATTATTAGCACTGATTAACTCAGGACTATTAGCAGAATATCCTAATATTAAAGATGTAGAAATCCCTACATTAGCATTGGCTAGAACTATATCACCAATAGTTGGTTTAGCACTGTCGGTTATTATGCTAATGGTAATGTACAATACAATTTTAGGGTTAATGTATTCATTTACCGCTAGATTTACGGTACCATTTTCAAAAAAATATGTATTGTTATTAACGATCGCAATGTTATTGGCATATGGATTAAGCTTTGTAGGTTTCTCTGCATTAATAGATAAACTTTATCCAGCAATGGGTGTAATTGGTTTAGTTATATGCGGTGCAATACTCGTTAAATATATATTGAGAAAAAAAGATAATAAAAAACATATCGCATAAAATAAATGAATATGTTAAACTGTCTTCTTACATGAGGAAGTGAACATATGAAAAGGAAAAAACGACGGTTGTTTATTTTGATTGTGGCGATCATCGTTGTTGTAAGTGGTTTTTATATTTTTAATAAATATCAAGAACATAAACAACAAGAAAAACAATTGCAAGCGCAAAGAGCAAATCAATTACTTCTTAATAATAAAAAAGTGAAATTGATTCGGGATGTAAGTTATGGACATTCTGCACCAAAAAGTCAAATGGATATTATTGTGCCTTCAAAAATGAAAAAAGGTGAAAAATTGCCTGTCATATTTTGGACGCATGGTGGTGGATTTATCGCAGGGGATAAAAGACAAAAAAATCCATATTTGGCTCAAATTGCTGAAAAAGGATATGTTATAGTGAATGTTAATTACGCTTTAGCACCAGATTCGCAATATCCTACACCTATACATCAATTAGATCAAGCAACTAAATATACATTGAAATATAAAAATAAATTTAATATTGACCATAAACAAATTCTTTATGGTGGTGATTCAGCGGGAGCTCAAATAGCTAGTCAATATGTCGCTATTCAAACAAATCCAAAGTTACAACAGCAAATGGATATGAAAGCTAGTATCAAACAAGAGTATTTAAGAGGCGCAATTCTATTTGGTGGCCTTTATAATATGCAAACCGTAAGAAGTACTGATTTTCCTAGAATTGATTTATTTATGACAAGTTATACAGGTTCGAAAAAATGGGAAAGAAACTTTGCCCAGATTAATCAATTATCTACTGTAGATCAAGTAACGAAGTATTATCCACCTACATTTTTAACGGTTGGAGATGCTGACCCATTTGATCCACAAAATAGAGAATTTGATAAAGTGTTGAACGAACAAGGTATAGAAACAACAACTTCATTCTTTGATGGTACACATGGTTTGCGTCACCAATATCAATTTCACATGAATTTAAAAGAGTCTAAAACGACTTATAATAGTGTGATGATGTTTCTAGGTGCGAATACGAAACAGTCACCTTATGAGAATAATGCAACTCAAGAATCAGAAACGGTATTAAAGAAAGACAAATAAAAAAGACAAACTAAGCGAGCTTTTGCTTGATTAGTTTGTCTTTTTTTATAATAATTTAGCCATTACAAATTCATCATAAAATTTTTCATTAAAATATAACGTTTCTTCTTTTTTGCCTTCTACTTTGAAACCAAATTTCTCATATAAACGATAAGCAGGTTCATTCTCGGTAACAACGTTTAGTTCTAGTCGATGAAGTTGTCTTCTTACCGCCCATGCTTCTGTTTCTTGTAACAATTTATAGCCGATACCTTTGTTTCTAAAAGATGGAAGTAATCCCATAGCAATTTTAGCAGCGTGACTATTTCTTTTTGTTCTTCCACCTTGAAGTGTCACATAACCAATTAAAGCATCATTTAATTCGGCAACAATTATAGTAGAATTACTTGTTGTAATCATTTCTTCTAGAAATAAAGTTTGATTTTGTATTGAAATTTGATGTTCACCTGGATTAAATAATAGATATTCTGATTGATTAATCACGCTATCTAATAATTTATTAAAGTTTTCAACATCATTTATTCGAATTTCTCGTATGATTTCTTTCATAAAATATCTCCTATTTCTATTTATAAATTACAAACAATGTTATATTTATTGTAAATATGCAACAAGTTATAAATATTATAACACATATATAA
>NZ_RXWZ01000032.1 GCF_003970575.1 Mammaliicoccus fleurettii | reverse complement strand
CCTCTACAATTTTTTCTTAGTCGATTACATTGTACTAAAGTGAGCTATATATGGCTCTTATTTTATTACACAATTATATGGACATATTCGTGTTAAAAGCAAATTGAGTAGAAATTGCTGATAAGAATGGCGTTAGAAGCAATTTGAGAAGAAACTGCTGATAAGAGTGGTGTTAAAAGCAAATTGAGAAGAAACTGCTGATAAGAGTGGCGTTAGAAGTAATTTGTGAAGAAACTGCTGATAAGAGTGGTGTTAAAAGCAATTTGAGAAGAAACTGCTGATAAGAGTGGCGTTAAAAGCAATATGAGAAGAAACTGCTGATAAGAGTGGCGTTAAAAGCAATTTGAGAAGAAACTGCTGATAAAGATATATCTATTTACTATCTAAAAAGAATTTTCTGTTTCTCCGTGTTAATGATAAAAAGTATTTCTTACAAACGCGTTCAATAGTATACTTTTTCACTGGATAACACCATACTATAGCTTCTTCAAAAGTAAAACTGTCTCTCTTTATAATATAAAGCTCTTTTAAATTAAAGAATACTATATCTTCGCATTTAATTTCTGACTTACAATATGAGCAACAATAAAGTGTTTTGTTATCTAATATTTTTATAGTATGCATTTTTCTACAGTTGGGGCATTTTATACCGGCATACTTTAAATCATATTTTGTCGTAATGTCTTTTTGATAATAAGAGGAGTGTTTCGATTCATTTTCTAGAAGTAAATTCAATATTTGATGGTTATCATTTGGAAGTTGTGGTGATAGTATTTTTGAGATTTTATCTAATTCATGTGGAAGTATTATATTTTGATTTATTGGCCATGTTCCTAAAGGGATTAAATGAGGATTAGTAAATACGATGTAAGATTCAATATCTAAAAATATTCCACATCTATGAAGTAATTTTTGAAGCTCATGCTTTATATTACGGACTTGGATTATAGGAGATTTGGTTATAATTCCATAATTATTTTTCAAAGTATCATGTTCAAAGTACCATTCGTCTTTATAATGTTTAACTTCAAAAACAACAAACTTATTACTAGTAGCTACTAGAAAATCTATTTGAACATGATTAGTAGAACCAAATTCGAATGAGTGAATATAAGAAATATTATTGAGAGAATCTAACATAGCAGTAAAATATTTCTCACCATCCTCTCCATTATGATAAGTAATTAAAAAATTCCTTTCCTCTTTACTTAATAAAGTTCTTCCTTCCAGTGCAGTTACGTATTTAATATAATCGTTAGCTTTCATATGACTATCCTTTCTATATTGTTATAAAAAAAGTAGATTTACTTATAATTAGATTGTATAACATTATATAATTAACATCTACAATAAAATTCCATTTTTAATAAATGATAGGTATACATAGAAATCACCATGAGACATAAAAATATGTTTAGAGATTTAAATCCAAATTCAAAGGTGTGAAGTGTTCGTATGTATAAGCAATTAATACTATCTTCTATTTTATGTTTCTAAACGTAGAACGAATGACTTGTTCGTCGGTCATCATTCAAGACCATTAGATGGTTTTACCTAATACAGGTGAAAGTGAAAATGGTCTAATCCAATTTACATTATTCTCACTTGTGATTTTATCTTTAGTTTGTGTGACAACTTTTTTAAAGAGAACTCAAAATTAAACAAATGTAATTAGCGATGGAGGATAAATATTCTCTGTCGCTTTTTATGTTGATTTACGTTATAATTATACGATGAGTTTTTAAAAAGGAGCGATAGAGATGGCTGTAAAACCACTTGTTACGGTACCAAATCCAATATTAAATAGAGAAGTTAAAGATGTTGTTACTTTCGATGAATCTTTAAAAGAATTGATTTCTAACTTAGAGGACACAATGTATGAAAATGATGGGGTAGGTATTGCTGCTCCTCAAATTGGTGTTGATCTTAAAGTTGCGATTGTTGATATGGAGCAAGAGGGTATTTTGCAGCTTATCAATCCAACAATTGTTTCTCAATCTGAAGAAACTGAAGCAGATGTAGAAGGTTGCTTGAGTGTTCCGGGTGTTTTTGGGGAAGTTAATAGAAGTAAAATGATTGTTGTTAATAGTAATGACTTGAATGGAAATAGTGTTGAATTAACGGCATACGATGATGTTGCTAGAATTATTTTACATGAGGTCGATCATTTATATGGTGAGTTGTTTACTGATAAAATGACGAGAGAAGTTAGTGAAGAAGAACTAGAGGAGATGTATAAGGATGAGTAAAATCGTATTCATGGGTACGCCAGATTTTTCTACAGGTATTTTAGAAATGCTTATTGAAGATCATGAAGTCATTGCTGTTGTTACTCAGCCAGATCGTCCTGTAGGTCGTAAGAAAGTACTAACGCCACCTCCAGTAAAAGAAGTAGCAATCAAACATAATATTCCTGTTTATCAACCTGAAAAATTAAATCATTCTTCTGAATTAGAAGAAATTATAAATTTAAAGCCTGATTTAATTGTGACTGCTGCTTTCGGGCAATTGTTACCAAAATCATTACTTGATGCACCGAAATATAAAGCAGTTAATGTACATGCTTCTCTATTGCCTAAATATAGAGGTGGAGCACCAATACATTATGCAGTGATGAATGGTGAAAAGAAAACGGGTGTCACAATTATGTATATGGCTGAAAAGCTAGATGCAGGTAATATCATTAGTCAAGATGAGATAATCATTAAAGAGAACGATACAGTAGGGGATGTTCATGATCAACTAGCAGTACTTGGTACAGCGTTATTGAAACGAACTTTACCTACTATTTTTAATGGAACGAACGAAAGTACACCTCAAGATGAATCTTTAGTAAGCTTTGCTTCTAATATTTCAAGAGAAGATGAAAGAATTGATTGGTCACAAGATGCTCAATCAATTCACAATCATATAAGAGGACTATCTCCATGGCCAGTTGCTTACACGACGATGAACGATAAGAATTTAAAACTTTGGAGAAGTGAAATTGTTGAAAATGTTAAAGGTGAACCTGGTGAAATTGCAGAAACGACAAAAGACTCTATAATTGTTGCAACTGGATCTGACAATGGTGTGGCTTTAACAGAAATACAATTAGCGGGTAAAAAACGCGTTAAAACACGTGATTACTTGAGCGGATTACAATCAAAAATTGATGGGACTAAACTAATATGATGAAAAACAATGTAAGATATGTTGCATTAACGATTCTAGACGATGTATTAACTGGAGAAGCATACAGTAATCTACAACTTAATGAAGCAATAAAAAATGAAGCAATTTCTAAAAAAGATGTAGGACTACTAACTGAACTAGTATACGGCACACTACAAAGAAAGCTTACTTTAGAATACTTAATAGAGCCATTTATTCAAACCAAGTTAAAAGGTTGGATGAAACGTTTATTAACAATGAGCGCATATCAGTTTGTGTATTTGGATAAAGTACCTGACCATGCAATAATTAACGAGGCAGTTAATATTGCAAAAGTACGAGGTGATTTGCATAATAGTAAAGCTATTAATGCAATTCTTAGAAACTTTATGTCATCTCCGCTAAGAACTTTAGATGAAATTAAACATGATGATAAACGATTATCTATTGAAGGAAGCGTACCTCTTTGGTTAACTAAACATTGGATTACACATTTTGGTTATGAGAAGACAAGAGAAATGTGTTTATTAAGTTTAACGCCTCCAAACACTACTGTCAGAGTCAATACGACAAGAATATCGGTTGAAGATGCAGTTGAAAGATTACAAAGTAATGGTTATACTGTCGAAATAGATAAAGATATCGAAAGATGTTTACACATTAAAGGTGAACCAATCGTCAATGATCGATTATTTAAAGATGGGTTGTTATCTGTTCAAGATAAGAGTTCAATGTTCGTAGCAGAAATTTTAAATCCAAAAGAAAACAGTACTGTATTAGATACATGTAGTGCACCTGGCGGAAAGACTTGTCATATTGCAGAAATGATGAACCAAACTGGCCAAGTTGATGCATATGATATTCATCCCCATAAAATAGATTTAATTGATTTTAATGTCAAAAAATTAAGATTAGAAAATGTTACAACAGATGTTCATGATGCAACTAAACCATTTGATAAGACATATGATTATGTACTAGTTGATGCTCCTTGTAGTGGATTCGGTGTTATGAGAAGAAAGCCAGAAATTAAATATGATAAAACTGCTAAAGATGTAGAATCTTTATGGCATTTACAATTAGAAATATTGGAAAATGCAAGTAAATCTCTAGCACCTGGTGGAGAGCTTGTATACTCAACTTGTACGATTGAACAAATGGAAAATGAAAATGTTGTTTATTCATTTTTAAAAGCAAATCCAGAGTTTGAGTTTGCTCTATTTAATGATCCAAGAACCAATCAAGAAACAAAAACATTACAGTTATTACCGCAAGATTATAATTCAGACGGATTCTTTATTACTAAAATTAAGAGAAAGGAAAGATAATATGCCAGCGATACAGAAAAAGCGCAATAAATTTATGCCAAACTTCGAAAGACCTTCAATATACTCTTTACAGTTAGGAGAATTAGAAGATTGGTTGATTGATCAATCAGAACCGAAGTTTAGAGCTAAACAAATCTTTGATTGGTTATACGTTAAAAGAGTAGATGCTTTTAGTGAAATGACTAATTTATCAATAGAATTAAGAGAAAAATTAGTTCAATCATTTGAAATTACAACGTTAGAAGTAGCTGTTAAACAAGAAAGTAAAGACGGTACAATTAAATTCCTATTTGAATTACAAGATGGATATACTATTGAAACAGTTTTAATGAGACATGAATACGGAAACTCAGTATGTGTAACAACACAAGTAGGCTGTAGAATAGGTTGTACATTCTGTGCATCTTCTATAGGTGGGTTAAAACGTAATCTTGAAGCAGGAGAAATTGTGGCTCAAGTATTAACAGTTCAAAAAGCTTTAGATGAATCAGATGAACGTGTAAGCCAAGTTGTAATTATGGGAATTGGTGAACCATTTGAAAATTATGATGAAATGATGGGCTTCTTAAAAATTATTAATCATGATAAAGGCTTGAATATCGGTGCACGTCATATTACAGTATCTACATCAGGTATCATTCCTAAAATTTATGATTTCGCAGATGAATCTCTTCAAATTAATTTTGCGGTAAGTTTACACGCTGCAGATAATGAAACACGTTCAAGATTAATGCCAATAAACAGAGCTTATGATTTAGATAAATTAATGGAAGCTATAGAATATTATGTTAGTAAAACAAACAGAAGAATCACTTTTGAATATGGCTTATTTGGTGGCGTAAATGACCAAGTACATCATGCAAAAGCTTTAGCAAAATTAATCAAAAATTTAAATTGTCATGTTAACTTAATTCCAGTAAATCATGTACCTGAACGTGATTATGTTAAGACTTCAAAAGAAGATATCTTTAAATTTGAAAAAGAATTAAAAAGAAATGGCATAAATGCTACAATTAGACGTAATCAAGGTGCAGATATCGATGCTGCATGTGGTCAACTAAGAGCAAAAGAGCGAAAAGAAGAAACGAGGTAAGAAATCATGGAAGCACGTTTTTTTACAGATGTCGGTCAATTTCGAGAACAAAATGAAGATGCAGGTGGTATCTACACGAACCAAACTGGGCAAGTCCTATTAGTGATTTGTGATGGAATGGGTGGACATGCTGCAGGTGAAGTTGCAAGTCAATTTGTGAATGATTCACTTAAGGATAGATTCGAAGAAGAAAATTATATTGAATATGATCATGCTGAAGATTGGTTGAAATCCAATCTTGCAGATATTAATAGACAATTATATAACGAGTCTATGAACAACGAAGAATTTAGAGGCATGGGTACAACTTGTGTTTGTATAATTGTATATGAAAAAGATATCGTTGTTGCTAATATAGGTGATTCACGTGCTTACCTGATCAACAGTCGTGAAATGATGCAATTAACAAATGATCATACATTTGTTAATCATCTTGTTACGATTGGAGAAATATCTAAAGAAGAGGCTTTTACACATCCTCAAAGAAATATAATAACGAAAGTAATGGGTACAGATAAACGAGTTAAGCCAGATGTTTTTTACTATAACACTAAATATTATGACTATCTTTTATTAAATTCTGATGGTTTAACTGATTATTTACGTGAAGATGATGTACAACAAATTATTATGACTCATAAAGGTTCAACGGAAGATATAGGTGAAACACTTATAGAAGAAACCATTGAAGCTGAAGGTAAAGATAATATTTCTTTAGTATTATACCCATTTGAAGGTGGGAAAATATGATAGGTCGCATAATCGCCGGTCGCTATGAATTTGTGAAATATCTAGGTGGCGGTGGCATGAGTAATGTTTATTTAGCAAAAGATAACATCTTAAACCGTGATGTAGCGGTTAAAGTCATCAACATACCGCCATATGAAAAAGAAAAAGCAGTTGAACGTTTTGAAAGAGAAGTTCAGAACACAACTATTTTGAGTCATAATAATATTGTGAATGTGTTGGACGTTGAAGAAGATGATAATTGTTATTACTTAGTTATGGAATATATAGATGGTCCTACATTAAAGGAGTATTTATGTAAAGAAGGTAAGTTATCTGCAGAAGAAGCGGTAGAAATGACGCTTCAAATATTAAAAGGCATTGCACATGCACATCATCATCGAATTATTCATAGAGATATAAAACCACAAAATATTTTAATGACTAAAAAGGGTACTTTAAAAATATTAGATTTCGGTATAGCTAGAGCTTTAAGTGAAACTGCATTGACTGAAACGAATCATGTAATGGGATCAGTTCAATATTTATCTCCTGAACAAGCTAAAGGTCAATCTACTGATGAATCATCTGATATATATTCAATTGGTATCGTATTATTTGAATTGTTAACAGGACATCCGCCATTTAATGGAGAAACACCTGTAAGTGTTGCAATTAAACATATTCAAGAAGAACTGCCTTTTGTTCGAAATGAACGACCATCAGTACCTCAAAGTTTAGAAAACGTTATAATGAAAGCAACACAAAAAGAAAAAGCTTTAAGGTATCGTGATACTAATGAAATGTATAATGATTTATTAACGGCTTTAGATGAAGAGCGTAAAGATGAAACACCAAGATACGAATCGAGTTCTGAAACAAAGACAATACCTGTCGTAAAAACTGATGACAATGGAGACCAAACCAAGACAGTTCCAGTTGCAGCTACAGGTCACAGTACTTCAAACAGTGTAAATCAAGAAAATGAAAAACCTAAACATAAAAGAAACAAATGGTTAATTGTCTTTGTACCAATTCTTTTATTATGTATGCTAGTTGGAGCAATAGGATTTGCTTTAACGGCACCTAAATATGAAGACGTACCAAACTTACTAGGCAAATCTAGAGGTGAGGCAACTGCTTTATTAAATGAAAAAGGATTGCGTAAAGGAAAAATCACTGAAGACTATAGTAATAACTTCAAAGAAGGCGAAGTTATGAAAGTTACACCTAAAGTAGGTACGAAAGTAAAAGAAATGTCTAAAGTTGATTTAGTTATTTCAAAAGGTGTTAAGACATTCACAATAGAGGATTACGTCGGTAAATCAGCTGATAATACTAAAAAGCAATTAGAGAAGCAAGGCTTTGAATCTGTTCGAATAAAAGAAGAATATGACAAAGCTGAAAATGGTACAATTATTAACCAAAATGTTGAACCAGGTAGTAAAGTAGTGCCTAAAGACACGATGATTATATTAACAAAATCAATAGGTGTACAACAAGAATATGTTAAAGACTATACTGGTGAAGAGGTTGCGACAGCAACTTCTGAACTAGAATCATTAGGATTTAAAGTTGAAACTAATGAGGTTGACAGTGAAGAATCAAAAGATACTGTAGTTAAGCAGTCATTTAAAAATGGTCAACTACCTGTTGAATCCACGTTATATCTTGATGTGTCAAAAGGCAAAGACTCTAACAAAGACAAATCTGATGATAAGCAAGACGACAAATCTGATGATAAAGACAGTCTTAGAGACAAGACTTATACTCAATCTGTTTATATACCTTTTACAGGATCAGATAAGAATAAAGGTCAAAAAGTAGAAATTTTTGTAAAAGATAAAACTAATGATATAAAAGAAGTATCTGATTCATTTACTATTAAGAAAGATACAACGAAAAGTATTGATTTCACGATTCCTAAAGGTGAATCAGCTGAATACCGTGTAGAAGTAGACGGTAAAGAAATAGAAAGCAATACAATCGATTACGATGATTTTTAATTAATAATATAGCTATTTTCATAACTTGCCAATGTCTTGATATCATCCTTTTTAGACATGTTAGTTGTGGAAGTAGCTTTTTTTATAATTTTTTATATTTTTAATTGATTTAATAAGCGGTTATTAGTAAAATTTAGAAAATGAATCCGAGGTGAAAATATGCTTCCATATGTATCTTTGTATGAATATATGCACAAACAGGTTGAACATGCTATTCAAAATATTGATGAGAAGTATAATACCTATGACGAATATAAAAATATCGTTACTTCACCACAATTAACGGACCAAGTATTTATAGAAGTGATGAATAATTATTTCTTTGATATTGGTCTATTTAATACGAAAATAAAATCTTTAAAAGAACCTGAAAAAAAAGTTGGCATTAAAGTTAGAGCAACTAAAGATTCGCTTGTAGTAACAGAAGTTATAAATGATATTCGCTTTGTATTAGGCGATGAAATTGTAACATTATCTGGAGATCCTATAGAATTTTGTAGGAAGCGATATAAACGTTTGTTAGGCGATGAACCTTATCATCGTGAAGAATGGGAACATATTTTGACGTTTCAAAGTGAAGTGGATGTAAAGAGAAGCAATCAGTATTATCATTTTGAATTGAAAAAGTATCAATTAAATGATGAGGCTTCGATCAATGTGTATATTAAAGAAAATACACCTATTGCAGAGTTTGTTAGTAATATTACGTTTGAACAAACTGTGGAAGCTTTATATCAATTATCCAAAAGTAAACATTCATCAAAGGATATAATATTTGATTTTAGGAAAGCAACTTTTGATAAATTAAGTATTGCAGAATTTCTTATTCCATATTTTTATGAAATTGGCAATCAAGAAACAATATTAACTAGTGACACACATATAGTGATTAACCGTGAACGACATAAATCGTTATATAAACAAAAAATTGAACGAATTTTTAAACAATGCGAAGAAATGAATGAACAAGCATTTTATCAAAATTTAATGGATCAACCTTCAGGTAACTGGGAATATTTTGATGACAATAAAATCGACTTTATTGGTTTAAGTCGTTTTGAAAAAATAACGATTTTAATTGATAAAGATACTGAAAATGCAGCTGAATGGTTAGTTTATAAAGTGTCAAATTCGGGAATTGTTAATCTTGTAGGACGACCAACTAAAGGTAATTTGAAATTTTTTAATTTAGTAGATGAAGTTATAGACCAAAGATTTGTATTAACGTTTCCTGTCGAGAATGTGAACAATGAAATAAAAGATGAAGTTATATACCCGGAAATATTAATCGAATGGTCAAAAAGACACGCAATTGTAGATAAAGATATAAAATTTTCAATTGATAATAGTAGTTGATTGATTATTTTCCTAGAAAATGAAATAATATATAAGTATATGAAATTTACAATAATTTTTAGGGGGCAATGATTTTATGGGTAAGCAAATACCAAAAGATCGAGGGCTTGATAGTACATTTAAAGTTTTAAAAGAAGGATATAATTATGTGCCTAGTAGACTTGAAAAATTTGATTCTAATATTTTCGAATTAAGAGCTTTAGGCGGAAGAAGAACAGTAGTAATTAGCGGTAAAGAAGCTGCAGAGCTTTTTTATAACAATGAGTTAATTGAAAGACAAGGAACATTACCTAAACGTGTTGTAAATACTTTATTTGGTAAAGGTGCTATACATACTACTGGTGGTAAAAAACATATAGACCGTAAAGCTCTATTTATGTCTTTAATGACTGAAGAGAACTTAGACTACTTAAGAGAACTTACACGTAGTACTTGGTTTATGAATACTGAACGTATGGAAAGAATGGATGAAGTAAATGTTTATAAAGAATCTATAGTCTTATTAACTAAAGTAGGATTTAGATGGGCTGGTATCATTGCTTCTCCAGAAGAAATTGAAAGCTGCGCGAAAGATATGGATACAATGATAGATTCATTTAAAAATATCGGTACAGCATTTAAAGGTTATAAAGAAGCTAAACAAGCTAGAGCTAGAGTTGAAACTTTCCTTGAAAATCAAATTATTGCGGTACGTGAAGGCAAATTAACGCCTCCACAAGGTACAGCTTTACATGAATTTAGTCATTGGGAAGATTTCGAAGGTAACTTAATGGATTCTAGATTATGTGCTATTGACTTAATGAACGTAGTACGTCCTCTAGTAGCGATTAACCGTTTCGTTAGCTTTGGTGTTAAAGCGTTACATGACTATCCAGGAGAAGCTGAAAAAGTCTTCAATAACGAAGATGACTATGCTTATAAATTTGTGCAAGAAGTAAGAAGATTCTATCCTTTCGTGCCATTCTTACCTGGTAAAGCGGCAGTTGATATTGAATTTGATGGATATACAATTGAAAAAGATACTTTCTTAGTAATGGATATTTACGGAACATTGCATAAAGAAGGTTTATGGGAAAATCCTGAAAGATTCTATCCTAACCGTTTCAGTGATTGGGATGGTAGTCCGTTTGATTTAATTCCACAAGGTGGCGGAGATTATAATACAAATCACCGTTGTGCTGGTGAATGGATGACAATCATCATTATGGAAGAATCAATGAAATACTTCGCAAGAAATATTTCATATGATATGAAACAAGACCAAGATTTATCTGTGAAATTAAACAAATTACCTGGTCGAGTTGTAAGTGGAACAATTATTGAAAATGTAAATGCGTTAGTTAACCGTAACGTAGAATCTGTTTAATAACTTTACGCTATTTCAAATAGTTAAATGTAATTGGCTACCAACAAAAAATATAATTTGTTGGTAGTCTTTTTTTAAGTGAAGCGTTATATATTTGAGTTTTTTGTAATAAATACACAACATATTTGGTATCATTATAGGAAAGAGGTGATAACATGGTAACTTGTTTAGTAGTCGATGATGATCGATTTATATTAAATGATTTGAAAAGAGAAATAGAACGTGAAAATATAAATGTTGTAACTAGCCTCAGTGGAGAAGAAGCATTGGAAGTTGTTGAACATAAATATATAGACTTAGCTGTTGTAGATATTATGATGCCAGGTATGAATGGTTTTGAATTATGCCAAACGCTTAAAGAAAGTTTTGATATTCCAGTTATCATGTTAACTGCTAGAGATGAACTGAGTGATAAAGAAAATGCTTTCTTAGCCGGAACAGATGATTATGTCACTAAGCCATTTGAAATGAAAGAGCTTCTCTTTAGAATTAAGGCTGTTTTAAGAAGGTTTAAAATTAATTCTTCAAGTGAATTAAAAATAGGTAACACGCTTGTGAATTCTGTTGATATGGAAATAACAATTAACCAGAAATCAATGCTGCTACCTAAAAAAGAATTTGCACTTTTGGATTATTTAATGAGAAATAAAGATAAAGTATTGCAAAGAGATAAAATTATTGAGGTCGTATGGGGCATAGATTTTGAAGGTGATGAACGAACACTTGATGTCCATATAAAGCGATTAAGAAAAAGACTAGAAAAGTTGGAGAGCGATGTCTTGATAAAAACAGTGAGAGGCGTTGGTTACAAGGCGGTGCTTGAAGATGAAGTTTAAATCATTAGCACAGCGCATTACAATTTATACAATCGTAGTTATGACAGTCAGTTCAATTTTAGGGTTTATTCTGACAAATATATACTATCACATAGATTTAAAAGAAAAGAATGACTATAAAGTTACAAAAACTTTAAAACAAGTTCAAAAGTATATTGATAAAGATAATGAATTGGATTTGAATGCATATTTACAACATTTAAGTGAACTGCATTATCAAGCTATTTTATACGATGATAAGATGGAAGCAACATATTATGGTGATCATTTTAGAAAATATAATTTAAATGAGAAAGCTGTTAAACAAGTATTGAGTAGTAACACGTATCATGGAATAAAAGAACGCCCATTTAATATTTTTATAACAGGGTTCTTTGACAATGAAACACGAAATACTGTTGGTGTGAAATTAGAGCATCAAGGAGCGGAATATGCTCTGTTTTTAAGACCAAGTGTCGGCTTAATGCTAGGTGAATTTAGAATATTTTTAGCGATTTTACTTGTGCTATTGGTCATTATTTCATTAGTGTTAGTGATGTTTTCAAGTCACTCACTTGCTACGCCAATCAGAAGATTAATGAAGACGACAGAGTCATTAGGTAAAGGTGATTTTGATGTGCAAATTAAAGTAACAAGAGACGATGAAATCGGAATTCTACAATATAGATTTATTGAAATGAGAGACGAGTTAAAACAACTTGAAACAATGCGCCAATCTTTTGTACAAAACGTATCTCACGAAATAAAATCCCCATTACAATCTATTCTAAGTTTGTTAAGAGAACTAGAATACGAAGAAGTTGAAAGTAAAAGAGTACAAATCATAGAGGATATATACGGTAGAGCATATCGCTTAAGTAATTTGACGAAACAACTATTATTATTATCTGAATTAGATAATAGCGAACACTTTTCATTTAATGAGACTGTTGAATTAAATAAAGTAATGAAAGAAGTCGTCAGAAATTTAAATTATTTATTAGACGAGAAAGAAGTATCTATAATTTTTGATATGGAAGAAATAGTAATTCAAGGTAATAATAAATTGTTATACCAAGCATTTTATAATATTTTAAATAATGCGATTAAATATTCTCCAGAATATAGCATGATTCAAATTAAAGTATTTCAACAAGATGACTTTATAACTGTAGCAATCATTGATGAAGGTTATGGAATGTCACAAGAACAATTAAGTCAGATTAAAGATAGATTTTATAAAGGGGATCAATCACATAATGTGCATGTTGATAGTAATGGTCTAGGTTTATCGATTGTTGATTCTATTGTTGAACATCATGATGCTCATATTTTCTTTAATAGTGAAGTTGATAAAGGTACTAAAGTTACAATTTTGTTCAAAAATAATGTGTGATGACTATAAAGTTATCCTCATTTGGTATAATAAAAATAAAGTGAGGCAGGTGTTATATTGAAAACTGGTCGTATTATAAAATCAATTAGTGGCGATTATTCAGTTCAAACTAGTGATGGCGTATATATTACAAAAGCTAGAGGTTTATTTCGAAAGAAGAAAATGTCTCCAGTAGTAGGAGATATAGTAGATTTTCAAGTTGAAAATAAGACTGGTGGTTATATTCATCATATCCATACAAGAGAAAATATTTTATTAAGACCACCTGTTTCTAATATAGACAGAGTCATTGTAGTGATTAGTGCGATTGAACCTGAATTTAGTCAACAATTGTTAGATAGATTTTTAGTAGTGGTACATTCATATCATATTACCCCTATAATATGCGTCACTAAAAAAGATTTAGCAAATAAAGTTGAAATTAGTAAAATAGAAGAAATATTAAAAAATTATGAAGAAGTCGGCTATGAAACACTATTTGTTGGTGAAGACGATGATTTAACACAATCTATTAAACCGTTAATCAAAGGTATAATTGTATTAAGTGGACAATCAGGTGTCGGTAAATCAACAATTATGAATCGTCTATTTAAAGATTTAAACTTGGAAACAAATAAAATATCAAAAGCACTTAATAGAGGTAAACATACGACAAGACATGTAGAATTGTATGAAATGGAAGATGGTTACTTAGCGGATACACCTGGCTTTAGTGCTTTAGATTTCTCTCATATAGAAAAAGAAGAGTTGGCTGACCTGTTTCCAGAATTTGAAGCGATCAAGTCAGAGTGTAAATTTAGAAATTGTACACATATTAACGAACCAAAGTGTGCAGTAAAAGAACTTATCGAAGAAAAAGAATTTTATAAATTAAGATATAAGCACTATTTAACATTGTTTGAAGAAATTCAAAATAGAAAGGTAAGATATTAATGGTTAAAATAGCACCTTCACTTTTAGCATGTGATTTTGCAATATTGAAAGAAGAAGTAACGAGCGTTAAAGAATCTGGAGCAGAGATACTTCATTTTGATGTAATGGACGGTCAATTCGTACCAAATATTTCTATTGGATTACCAATCTTAGAATCATTGAGAAAAGTAACAGATATGACAATTGATACACATTTAATGATTGAAAATCCAGAACAAATGATCGATTTATTTTGTGAAGCAGGAAGTGATATGGTATCTGTACATTATGAAGCAACAAACCATATTCATAGAGCAATTCAACAAATTAAGTCACATAATAAATTAGCAGGTGTTGTTATTAACCCTGGTACACCTGTAGAACTATTATCTCAAATACTAGTTGATTTAGACTTCGTACTTATCATGACGGTAAACCCTGGTTTTGGTGGACAAGGATTTATTGAAAGTACATTAGATAAAATAACTTGGTTAAATCAATATAGAAAAGATAATAATTTAAACTATGAAATAGAAGTAGATGGTGGCATAAACGATCAAACAGGAAAATTATGTAAAGATCAAGGAGCAGATATTTTAGTTGCAGGATCTTATTATTTCAAACATGAAGACTATAAAGAACCAGTTCGTAAATTAAAGGGTGAATAATTTTGAAAGTGAATTTATTATGTAGTTTACGTAATGTAGATGAAAGTGTTTTTCTAGAACAACAATCTGACTGGATAGGTGTAGATAGAGGTACTTTAGAATTATTAAATCATCAAATAAAACCTATAGCAGCAGTTGGTGATTTTGACTCAGTCACAGAGAAAGAGTTAAATCAAATAAAAGAACAAATTGAAATTGACCCATTAAAAAAGGAAAAAGATGATACAGATTTAGCATTAGCAGTTAATCTTGCAGTCGAATTAGGTTACTCTGAAATTAAGATATATGGAGCAACTGGTGGTCGCTTAGATCACTTTATGGGTGCAATTCAAATATTAACTAAACCAGAATTTTTAGCAGATGATATTAAAATATCTCTAATTGATCATCAAAATATAATTAATGTTTTGAAACCGGGGAATCATAGAATTTCACAAATTGAGGGTATGAAGTATATCTCTTTTGTACCTTTAACATCAAATATTCGTGTGAAATTAGAACAATTTAAATATGAATTACCATATACAACTTTAGAACAAGGTTCGACTTTGACTATTAGTAATGAGTTTAAAGAAGGGTTTGAACAGCCTAAAGTAACAGTTGAGCTTGGAAATATATTAGTGATTCAAAGTAAAGATAAATAAAAAAAGAGAACCTTCCACACAAAGGTTCTCTTTACTATATGTGACTTATATTCATTAAACGCGTGTAACTTTACCTGATTTAAGAGCACGAGCAGAAACCCATACACGTTTAGGTTTACCGTCAACTAAAATTCTAACTTTTTGTAAGTTAGCGTTCCAACGACGTTTGTTAGCATTTAATGCGTGAGAACGATTATTACCCGTTCTAGCTTTACGACCTGTTACGAAACATTCTTTAGCCATAAATATCCTCCTTTAATGAAATATAAATACACATTTATTTACGTTTACACACTTTAATAATATAACACGCAGGTATAATTTATTCAACGGATTTTTTACAAAAAACAGAAAAAATAATAACAAATTTCGGAAAAAGTGTTTTAAAGTTCGATTTATTTGTTATAATGATATCTTGTGAAAACGTTGTATAAAATAACGTGAATAAAATTATGAATTCTTGCGATTTGAGTATGTTATTAAGTATAATTAAACAGAACATATAAAAGTAAAGATAGTTATTTATAACTTAGATGTGTAGGAGGGACGTAATCATGACTTTAGAAATTACAAATGAGTATGGAAGTATCGATATTTCAAATGATGTTATCGCAACACTTGCTGGCGGAGCTGCAGTAGAATGTTATGGTATCGTAGGAATGGCAAGTAAACACCAAGTAAGAGATGGAATTGCTGAAATTCTAGGACGTGACAATTATGCCAAAGGTGTTATTGTATCTCAAAATGAAGGTGTACTTGATGTAGATATGTATATAATTGTGAGTTATGGTACGAAAATCTCAGAAATAGCAAACAATGTCCAATCTGCTGTTAAATATACTTTAGAACAATCATTAAATTTAAAAGTCAACGCAGTAAACATATATATCCAAGGTGTTAGAGTTATTAATGATGATGAGGAAGCATAGGGAGGCAATTAGAGTATGAAAAAGATTGACGGCAAATTGTTTGCTGACATGATCGTTCAAGGATCAGACAGTTTATCAAACAATGCAGACTTTGTAGATTCTTTAAACGTATTTCCAGTTCCAGATGGAGATACAGGTACAAATATGAATTTATCTATGTCATCTGGTGCTGCTGAGGTGAAATCTCAAGATAGCGCACATATCGGTGAAGTGGGTAAAGTATTTTCAAAAGGTTTATTAATGGGAGCAAGAGGTAACTCAGGTGTTATCTTATCTCAATTATTTAGAGGATTCTCAAAATCAATTGAGAATGAAAGTGAAATTGACGCTAAACAATTTGCTAAAGCTTTCCAGTCTGGTGTTAACACTGCTTATAAGGCTGTTATGAAGCCAGTAGAAGGAACTATTTTAACTGTAGCGAGAGTTGCAGGTGAAGCAGCTATGAATTCTTCAGAAACGACAGATGATATCATTACAATTATGGAAGCTGTAATTGAACAAGGACAAAAAGCGTTAGAAAATACACCCAATCAATTGCCTGTACTTAAAGAAGTCGGTG
Organism: Mammaliicoccus fleurettii; assembly: GCF_003970575.1. Classification (GTDB taxonomy): domain Bacteria; phylum Bacillota; class Bacilli; order Staphylococcales; family Staphylococcaceae; genus Mammaliicoccus; species Mammaliicoccus fleurettii. The sequence continues at coordinate 2,926 of NZ_RXWZ01000032.1, read as the reverse complement.
TAGTTGATAGTGGTGGACAAGGCTTGATGTTTGTATACGAAGGCTTCTTAGCAACTTTAAAAGGTGAAAAAATTGAACCTTTTAAAGAAAAAGTTAATACTGATGAATTTATAAATGATGACCACGATTTTGGTGGTGTTATGAATACAGAAGACATCGTATTTGGTTATTGTACTGAAATTATGGTTCGCTTTGGAAAAGATAAAAAACCTTTCAATGAAGACCAATTTAGAGAAGATATGAGTCAATTTGGTGATTCTTTATTAGTGATTTCAGATGATGAAATCGTTAAAATTCATGTGCATTCAGAAACTCCGGGAGAAGTGCTTACATATGGCAGCCAGTACGGAGAACTTATCAAAATTAAAATCGAAAATATGCGTGAACAACATAGAGAAGTACTTAGAAAAAGTGCAGATAAGAAAATTAAGCAAGAACAGCAACAAGAAGCTGTAGACACAGCTATTATTACGATTTCTATGGGCGAAGGTATAACTAAGTTATTCAAATCACTTGGTGCTACACATGTAATAAGTGGTGGCCAAACAATGAATCCTTCAACAGAAGATATCGTAAAAGTTGTTAAACAATCTGGTTGTAAAAATGCAATCATATTACCAAATAATAAAAATATTATAATGGCAGCTGAGCAAGTAGGGCATTTAGTTGATATTCCAGTAGCTGTTGTGACTTCAAAAACAGTTTCTCAAGGACTTTCAGCGATGTTAAACCTTAATTTAGAACAATCAATTGAAGAAAACAAAGCTCAAATGGAAGAAGCGATGAGTTTTGTTAAATCTGGATCTGTAACTTATGCTGTTAGAGATACAAATATTGATGGTATAACTATTAAAAAAGGCGAATACATGGGAATACATGAAAGCAGTATTAAAGTAAGTGATGCTGATCATCTTTCAGTTAGTAAGAAATTAATCGATGAAATGATTGATGAAGATAGTGAAATCCTAACAATTATAAAAGGTGAAGATGCTTCTGATGACGAAGTTGCTCAATTAGAATCATACATTGAAGAAAACTATGAAGATGTTGAAGTAGAAGTACATCAAGGTGATCAACCGATCTATTCATTCTTGTTCTCAGTAGAATAATTTTGTTAAATAAAAAACAACAATGTTAAACAAAAAACATTGTTGTTTTTTATATTCTAAAACGCTTACAAAATGTATTGAAATTGTTATAATGATAAGGTGAAATTAAAAGAGAAGCGAGTGATTATTGATGAAATATAGAAGTGTCTTTGACATTATAGGTCCTGTCATGGTTGGACCATCTTCATCACATACTGCAGGAGCAGTTAGAATTGGTTTGATAGCTAGAGGGTTATTTGATGGGAAACCAGATCATATAGATATATATTTGTACGGGTCTTTTATGGAAACATATAAAGGTCATGGAACAGATGTTGCACTTGTTGGAGGTATTTTAGGTTATGATACTGATGACGACAGAATCAAAACGAGCTTAGAAGAAGCTGAACAACAAGGAATAGATGTTAACTTTATCGAAATGTTCGAGGAAAGATCGCATCCTAATACTGCAATAATAAGTATGAGAAATAAAGAAATGGAAATTTCAGTTGAAGGTATTTCTATTGGTGGCGGTAAAGTGGAAATCGTTGCAATAAATGGTTTCCAAATAGCGATCAGTGGGAATTATCCAGCATTATTAGTATTCCATAATGATACGTTTGGTACGATTGGAAAAGTTACAAATGTATTTGGTGATCATCAAATTAATGTTGGAAGTATGCAAGTTGCCCGTAAAGAAAAAGGTGAACTTGCTTTAATGACTTGTGAACTAGACGATGATATCCCAGAAGATGTATTAGGGAAAATAAAAGATATCGATGGTGTACAAACAGTGTCATTAATGGGGGAATAATAGAAGGAGGGTTATCATGTTCCAAAGTGTGAAAGAACTTATAGAAATTTGTGAACGAGAAAATAAAAAAATATACGAAGTCATGATTGAACAGGAAATGCGTGTTTCGAAGCTCTCCAAAGAAGAAATATATCAAAATATGGAACGCAATTTAGATACAATGGAAAAAGCGATAGAACGTGGTATTAATGGTGTATCATCTACAACTGGATTAACAGGCATGGATGCTGTATTATTACAAAAATATTTAGAAAGTGGTCAGTCACTTTCAGGTGATTTAATGATTGATGCTGTTAGCAAAGCAGTAGCTACAAATGAAGTTAATGCAGCAATGGGTAAAATTTGTGCAACACCTACAGCAGGTTCGGCAGGCGTCGCTCCTGGTGTGTTGTTTGCACTTAAAAAAAGATTGAATCCAACTAGAGAAGATATGATTCATTTCTTATTTACAACAGGTGCTTTTGGTTTTGTCGTTGCAAATAATGCATCTATTTCTGGCGCAGCAGGTGGATGTCAAGCAGAAGTTGGTTCTGCAGCTGCAATGAGTGCAGCCGCAACAGTGGAAATGGCTGGAGGTACACCTCAACAATCTGCAGAAGCATTTGCAATTAGTTTAAAAAATATGCTCGGACTTGTTTGTGACCCAGTTGCAGGATTAGTAGAAGTTCCTTGTGTTAAAAGAAATGCAGCAGGTGCATCAAATGCAGTAATTTCAGCTGATATGGCATTAGCAGGTGTGAAATCAAGAATACCTACTGATGAAGTAATAGAAGCTATGTATAAAATTGGGCAAACAATGCCATCAGCTCTACGTGAAACAGGACGTGGTGGATTGGCAGGTACGCCTACAGGTGAAAGATTAAAACAAGAAATATTTGGTAACTAGAATGGATATTTAGAGGCTATGACAAAACTTTATTGTCACAGTCTCTTTTTTCCTACGATTAGTCAAGTACTAGTATTAAAAAATGGCATACTAAAATAGACCTTATGATTTTATTTTTTTTAATAAGGTGTTAATATA
>NZ_RXWZ01000031.1 GCF_003970575.1 Mammaliicoccus fleurettii | reverse complement strand
AATTAAATTTATTAAAAATAAATATAACGAAATGTATGCTCTTAACCATGAAATATTAAAGTTCATTATCAATAATAAGTTATATAGCGAAGCCTCAAACGGAATTGTTACCTCATCAAGATTTTCTTATTCTATTACTGAGAATGAAATAATCATTTTTGCTTTGATGTCTGGGAATTACTTTGATAACAAAATACAAAATATGGAAATTGAGTTGCAAGGACTTTTGGATTTATCAATTGATGAAAAAATCATAAAGCATAACACAACTGAATATCATTTTATGATTAATAAACCACAAAGGTTAGAGGTTACTACACAAAACGTAGAATACAATAATTCAACTGAAATTAATCTTGGATATGGTGTAATGTATAATCCAGCTAAGTCACCTCATATTTTGATTTCTGGTGGTACGGGAAGTGGTAAAAGTATGTTTATAACCTATCTATTAATTGAATTTTTAAAACAAAAGTCTACCCTATTTCTATGTGATCCTAAGAACAGTGATTTAGGATCTTTATCATACTATCTTGGGCAAGAAAAAGTAGCAACAACACCTACAAATATATCAAAGGTTGTACGTCTAGCTATTGAAGAAATGCAAAGAAGATACGATTACATGAACGACAATTTTATTTATGGTTCAAACTATGAAGACCATGGCTATAAACCTATGTAGATTCTATTTGATGAAATTGGATCTTTTCAGGCATATGGCACAGATAAAAAGTCTAAAGAGATAATTAATGAAACAATGGATAGAATTAAGCAAATCATATTGTTAGGTCGCCAAGCTGGGTGTTTTATATTAATTGCTGGCCAACAAATCAATGCTAATAACTTAAGTACAGAATTAAGAGATAACTTTTCTCTAAGAGTCTCACTAGGTTTTAACAGTTCAGAAGGTCTACGTATGATGTTTGGTTCCGCTACCCCAGATGTAAATATTCCAATTGAGGTGAAAGGTGCTGGACTCCTTTACTTACATGGCAGTGGCAAAGAACAAGCACATTATTATGAAAGTCCATATATTGATTCAGAACAATTTAACTTTATTGAGGAATTGAAAAAATATATTCCAGAACAATCAAGAGAGTAATCTACATTTTTAATTCATTCAAAGGTTTACCGAATGGATTAAAAAAGTAGATCATCACGGAGTGATAAGGACAGTCAAAATAAACATATTAAATTATGAAATGAGGATTATATAAATGATTAAATTAAACGATTTTTTAAATGCAGAAGCTTTAGGTAATGACTTTTTAGCTGTAAAAGGATATACGGAAGTATTACATCATGAAACAGGAAAATTAGATGCTTATAAACTCAACATAAGCATTCAAGATGACGAGTCTCCTTTTTTTATGGAGATGATAAATATTAAAGTCAAAAATTTAAACCCTACTCTATCAGTAAATGATTTAAAAAATAATAAAACAATACCCGTTGTATTAAAGGATCTTCAAATTGGACAATTCAATGGTAACTTATGGTTTAGTTGTACTGACGTGTTATCCAAAACAAAATAAATACTTCTTATTATGTACCCCTATGTATACTGCCGGCAACTGCCGGCAAGCTGGAAGCGTGTTAGCGGAGCGTTACATAGGTAAACATGATTTAGAAGTATGGAGGGCTTTGCCCTCCTAGTTTATTTATTATATAGGCAAACGTTTCTAGAAAATTGGAGGATTATTTGTATGACGTATAACAAAAAAATAATCCGTACAAATTCATATATTGAAATTTATGAATATGAATACCCTATTGTATCTGATTTTGAAGTTAGTAATAAAAATAAGAAAGAAAGCGATTTGGAATTTGATGAATTAAACAGTGATGAAAAAGATTTAAAATTAAAAAGATTAGCAAGAACACGACAGCGTGCTAAATGGAATCTGGTTCGTTTAGTTGATGTAAATTTTGACAATAGAACAAGCTTCTTAACACTTACAACAAAAGAGAATGTCACTAACAGATCTATATTTAATAACATGTTCGATAAATTTGTAACACGTTTAAACTATAATGTATTAGGCACAAAAAAGAGACAAATAAAATATATCGCCGTATTAGAAAAACAAAAACGTGGTGCATGGCATGTACACATGATGTTATTTAACATTCCATTTGTACCTCACAGCAAACTATTAAAAATTTGGCGACATGGTGCTGTTAGAATTAATAAAATACATGAAATAGATGACGCTGCTAATGCAGGGATATATGTTGCAAAATATATGGAAAAAGGTATGTCACAAGAGTTACTTGAAAGTATGGGGAAGAAATCTTACTATTCTTCTAGAAATTTAAAAAAAGTTGAAGAATTTAAAGTACTTTCTGATGAAAAACTTTTTGAAAAACAGCAAGTAGTTTATGAGAAAAATTACTATTCAAAAGCATATAAAAACGGAAAGCTAGTTAATAACAAAGTCAAATACAAAAAAATCAAATTATAACATTGATAAAATTAAAGGAGTGATTTTATGGAAGATTTAAAATTACCTTTTTTACTAACGAGAGAGCAAGCATCAAAATTTTTAGGTGTAGATCCAAAATCATTTGATAAATACATTAGAAGTTCTGATAAATTAAAAAGATTTATGGTTGGAAAGCATGAACGATACACAATAAAAGAATTGGAAAACTTCATTCTTGAACAATCAATAAATTAAGAATTGAGGTATTACTGTTATGGCAACAATAACAAAACGAGGTAAATCATACAGAGTACAAATATCTAACTATAAAAATGGTATAAACAATCGTATTTCAAAGACATTTAAAACACTTACAGAAGCAAAACGTTGGGCAATGCAAAATGAAATTGCTAAAGGAAATGGAGTTGATCTAGCTAGTAGGAATGAATCATTTGCTACCTTTTTTGAAAACTGGGTTCATTTAGTTAAAAAGAATGATGTTAGACCTGCTACATTTATGAATTATACGAGAACGATACCTATTGTAAAACAACTATTTAGAGATACAAAGTTAAGTGATTTAAAAGATATTGTTGTCCAAATGAAGATAGATGAATACGGTAAAACTCATTCAAGAAAAACTACTACTGAGGTACTATTAAAAATTAGAACTTCACTACGTTATGCATATGGTCGTGGGTTACTTTCATCTGACTTTGCTGGACTTGTAAAAACTAGAGGTAAAGAATTAGACAAAAGAAATAAAGCACTATCTATAACTGATTTTAAAAGGCTAAGATCTTACTTGCTTAACAATCCGAAAAATGATTTTCATATTTTAGTACTTCTTGCATTAGAAACAGGTGCACGTCGAGGCGAATTACTAGGAATTAAGAAAGAGGATATTTATGAATATGGTATACGTATTAAACGCTCAATAAGTCCTCATAGTGATGATATACTATTAAAAACAAAGCACTCTAAACGCGATGTTAGTATCAATAAAGAAGTCTATGATCTTTTAATAACAGTTCAAGAGAAAAATAATGGCTATATATTTGGAAGAGACGGTTTTAAGCAATCTGAAATATTGGCTAAAATGCTTGATGAACTTAAAATTGAACGTACAACTTTTCATGGATTAAATGATACACATGCATCATTTTTGTTTTCAAACGATAATTTAAGATTAGACTATATCTCAAAACGTTTAGGACATAGTTCAATATTAACAACTCAAAATTATTATTTAGAATTAATGCCCGAAAAAAAACACCAGCAAGACGCTGATGCTTTAGATTTACTAAATTCTTTAAAATAATTATACTACTGGGGAGGTTACCAATGAAATGAACAATACAACATTTGCTTTTGGAATAAATAAAATTATAAATAGATTTGATGCACATACACAAGAATTTGAACAGATACCTATTTCGCGAGAAAACTTTAAACTTCTAACTGACGACAATTTTTCAAGTGAATTTAACTTTTACTTTCAAGATAATATTTTGATTGTACCAACATCTAAACTTGAACCTAATCAATCTTGGCATAAATCACTTTTAGTTAATAAACAAATTATTGAGTTTAACGGTCGTTATATATACTTCTTTAACTATAAAGAAGTAAAAGAAAATATACTGTTTATCACTCCATTAACATTACCACAAACTGAATTAATTAAAAATAGACTTTATTTAATTGATAAACTTTAATTTCACTAAACATTTTTAATGTATAATATTAATATATTAGTTCTAAAAGAATGAATATTTAAAGGGGGAAGAATAATTTGATACCAACTTATTTAACAAAAGATAAAGATGTTTTATCTTTTGAAGAAAGCGAGAAAATTTATAGCACTATTGTTCAAGATATAGACTTAAATAATTCTGAAGAAATGGAATATTGGAATGACCTTATCAATGCATGTTCTAAGTATACAAAAGAAAGAAGTAGCTGGTTATTGTTAAGCAAACAACAAAGAATTGATCGTGATAAAAACAGAAGTGCTATTCATGATGGACTACTTGTAAAGCTAAACATTATTAAGAGACTATTTGAGTCAAAAAATCTCGATGTATCTTGGTTTAATGTCTTCAAAATTAATTCTGATTTAGGAGACGAAAAAGAAAATATTCATCGAAAACGTGTAGGTGATCTTGCAAATTATATAGCGTATATATATGCTATAAATTCGAGATAATTTCTGTATGTATAACTTAGAATATTATTTAATATTAAATAAAAAAAGCACCAGCAATTATGCTGATGCTTTTCTTAATATATAGATGATTAATTGATTATTACACCAATTTCCACCATATAATCGTCCAAAACGATGATATATTTGAAATAATATTAACGTTTTGAGAATTGTGGTGAACGACGAGCACCTTTAAGACCAGGTTTCTTACGTTCTTTCATACGTGGGTCACGAGTAAGTAATCCAGCGCGTTTTAAAGAACCACGGTATTCTGGATCTGCTTCTAACAATGCACGTGCAATTCCGTGACGGATAGCTTGTGCTTGTCCTGTGAAACCTCCACCTTGTACGTTAACTAAAACATCATAGTTTCCTTTAGTTTCAGTTACATCAAATGGTTGGTTTAAATCTAAAATTAATGATTCAAATGGTAAGTAGTCACGTACGTCACGTTTGTTAATTGTTACGTTACCTTCACCAGGTACTAAACGTACACGTGCTACTGAATTTTTACGACGACCTGTGCCTTGATATTCAACTTGTGCCAATGTAGTATCCTCCTCTTAATTAACCACGTAACTCGTAGTTTTCAGGTTGTTGTGCAGCATGTGGATGCTCTGCACCAGCATATACGAATAATTTTTTACCTTGTTTTTCACCAAGTTTATTTTTAGGTAACATACCTTTAATAGATGTTTCTAATAAACGAATTGGGTTTTTCTCTTTTAATTCACCAGCAGAAACTGATTTGATTCCACCTGGGTGATTTGAGTGACGGTAGTAAATTTTATCTTGTTCTTTGTTACCTGATAAGTAGATTTTTTCAGCGTTAATAATAATAACGTTATCCCCTGTATCAACGTGTGGTGTATAAGTTACTTTATGTTTACCGCGTAAGATTGTTGCGATTTCTGATGATAAACGACCTAACGTTTGTCCTTCAGCATCAACAACATACCATTTGCGATCGATGTTTGCTTCATTAGCCATAAATGTTTGACGCATTGTAGTGTCCTCCTAAAATTTAAAAAAGTTCTTGGTTAAGATGTATGAATTAACCTGTACCAAAGAAAAAAACATACATCTTAAATTCCGTTATCTGATTCCTGCTTCTATATCTTAAAACACAATAAGATTCCGGGGCTTATCGTGGTGGTGGATATAAAACAATACCGTTAACTATAATATAATTTATTTAGCTTTTTGTCAATTGGTTTTAAACATTTTCTGATGAATTTTTATTACATATTTCGATATTTCTTCCAAATTCATTAATTAGTTCTTCTTTGTCTAAATATATTTTTTCTAAATACAGTCCATGTGCTGGCGCTGTATGGGGTATTTTTTTTCTATCACGCTCTTCAAGTAAAGTATGAATTTCGTTGCCGCTTCTCTTTTCTTCACCTACAAGTATTAGATAGGCAACCATCACACGGACCATGTTATAAAGAAAACCCGACCCAGTTACGACAAATTCAAACCCATCTTGTGTTTCGTTTACTTCACTTTGATAGATTGTACGAATTTTATTTTGCACTTCCGTTTTTTGAGAACAAAAACTTGTGAAATCATGTGTTCCTAAAAAGTGTTTTGCTGCTTCTTTCATCTCTTGTATATTTACCGGTTTCTTTTGTTGAACTTTTGTATCATGTTCAAATATATGTTTTGCTTCGTCTATATACACTTTGTACCGATATTTCTTACCTACACAATCATATCTACAATGAAAATCATCTTTAATTTGTTCGACACTTTGTACATATATATCTTTAGGTAATGCAGAATTAAAAGCATACATCCATCTATCTGGCGCGATATTTAAATGTGTATCAAAATGAAAATATTGTTCGATTGCATGAACACCTTTATCTGTTCTACTTGAAGGGTGTATTCTAACAAATGTCTGATGCATTCTCTTTAGAATTCTTTCAAATTCATATTGCACGGTACGCTCATGATGTTGAACTTGAAATCCCATAAACTGACCACCGTGATATGAAATTTTAACTAACATCCTCAAAGTTTGCACCTCAATTCCTTAATAAATATAATAATATGGCTATTAGAAGAATAGTTGCTAATGCAAGGCTATCTCGTAATTTCCATTTTAGTTTACGATATGTTGTTCGTTGATTGGAAGCATTATATCCTCTAGATTCCATGGCCACTGCTAAATCATCAGCTCTTTTAAACGCTGAAATAAACATCGGTATCAATAAAGGTATAATAGCTTTTAGTCTACTAAAAATACTTCCTGCTGTTACATCTGATCCTCTTGAAGTTTGAGCTTTAATAATTCTATCTAATTCATCCATTAAAGTTGGAATAAATCTTAGTGATATAGACATCATCATAGCTAATTCATGTACTGGAAACTTTATTTTTTTAAGTGGTCTTAGCATAGATTCTATAGCGTCTGTTAAGCTTATCGGACTTGTAGTTAATGTCATAATTGTTGAAATCATCACTAATAATACAAGTCTTAATACAATAAACGCACCTTGCTTAATACCGTTCTCTTCAATTGTAAATATCTTTAAATCTAAGACAACAGGTCCACCTTTAGTTACAATTAAATGCATAATAAATGTAAAAATAAATAAAATCATAACCGGAGTTAAACCTTTAATAAGAAACCAAAATCTTATTTTAGATAAATACATAATAACGAATACAGACAAGAGCATAAATGCATATGAAGCCCAAGTGTTACAAAAGAAAATTAATACCATAAATAAAAATACGTATATCATTTTCATTCTAGAATCTAAACGATGAATGATTGTATCTCCAGGTATATAACGACCAATTATCATTTTATCAGTCATAACGTTTCACCTGCTTTTCATACATATCTTTAAACATCTCTTCAGAAGTTGCTATCTGATCAAACTTCATATTGTATTTATTTTCAACTGCTCTTTGAAGTTGAATAATTTTAGGCGCTTGCAGGTGAGTTTGATTAAGTAGTTCTTGATTCATAAATATATTAACAGGTTTATCCTCTGCTACTATTTCACCAGCTTTTATAACTTTAACCTCATCTGCATACTTAAGTACAATATCCATTTGATGAGAAATGAGTATTATTGTAATACCTAGAGTTTGATGAATTTCATTAAACAATTCCATCATGTCATGTTGTCCTCTTGGATCTAAGCCAACTGTAGGCTCGTCAAGGACAAGTATCTCAGGTTCCATAGCTAATACACCTGCGATTGCAATCCTTCTCTTTTGGCCTCCTGAGAGCTCAAAAGGAGATCTCTTTAAAATACTTCTTTCCATTCCTAATAAATCTATTAATTCTTCAGCTTTATTAATAGCAGCTTCTTTTTCTATTCCATAGTTAAGAGGACCAAATATAATATCCTTTTCTACTGTATCTTCAAATAATTGGTGTTCAGCAAATTGAAATACGATACCAACCTTCTTACGAACTGGCGCTAACTTCTTAGACTTTGTCTTTTTAGTAATAATCGTATCATCAATTATAAGTTGTCCTTCAGTCGGCTTTAAAATAGCATTTAAATGTTGAATCAATGTTGATTTACCAGAACCGGTTTGGCCCACTATTGCATAAAATTTAGATTTATCGAATGTTGTTGAAATGTTTTTTAAAGCTCTATATTGAAACGGTGTTTTTATACTATAATCATAAGTTACATTATCAAAGATTATTTTCATAGACGATTCACCAACTGTTCAAAAGTCGTGAATTTATAGTTGTTATGCAACAAATAATTCATTCTCATTGAGAAAGGCAAGTCTAATCCAATTTCATTTAAATATGCGCCGTCTTTAAATATTTCTTGTGGCACATCTTGTTTATATACTTGACCTTTATTCATTACGATAATTTCATCTGCATTGATAGCCTCTTCCAAATCATGTGTGATAGATATTACAGTTAACTGATGTTGATCTTGAATAGATTTAATTAAATTCATGATACTTTCTTTTCCTTCAGGATCTAACATAGCTGTAGCCTCATCAAGAATCATAATATCTGGAGACATTGCCAAAATACCAGCAATCGCTACTCGTTGTTTTTGACCACCAGATAAATGACTCGGCTCAAAGGACTTCATATCAGTCATATCGACTTCATTTAATACTGAGTCAACAGTTTGATGCATGATGTCATACTCAACACTTTGATTTTCCATACCGAAAGCAACGTCATATTCTACTGTAGAACCAATAAATTGATTATCTGGATTTTGAAAGACTATACCAATATGTTTTCTGACTTCATCTATTGAGTCTTCAGAAAGTGTTAGTTCACCTACATTAATGTTGCCAATATATTTTTGATTAATACCCATCAATAATTTAGCAATTGTAGATTTCCCTGAACCATTATGCCCCACAATTGACGTCCACTTACCTTTTTCGATATCAAATGTAACATCGCGTAGTGCAGCTGGTTCATTTTCATCATATTTAAATGTAACATTAGCGAACCTAATAATTTTTTCCTGCACCATTTAAATTCATCCTTCAACAAGTTAATTACTTCTTTATTTTACAGCATACATACGAAAATGTAATCATTAATTGCCTCAAAAGTATGATGAGTTATAGCAGATAAATTTATGCATAAAAAAAATCCGTATAAACGGATTTGAAAATAAAAAAGCGCGCACTCCACCATAGACGAGTTCACGCGATAAGTCATTCAAATGTGGTGGAGTACTCTGAGCTAGACAATATCTATGTGTGGTAAACATTATCATTGCACTCATTTGCTTTGTGTGTGTTAAATAAACTGTATTTATAAAGAATGATTGAAGTGACTTACGCCACTTCAATAAAGAATAAATTATACTAATTCAATAATTACTGATTCAGCACCGTCACCGCGACGTGGACCAACTTTCATGATACGAGTATATCCACCTTGACGCTCTTCATAGCGTGGCGCAACATCATTGAATAATTTTTGTAATACTGTAATTGTTTTGTCATCTTCTAAGATTTTAACGTCACGTAAAGTTTCAGCTGCTCTACGACGTGAAGCTAAATCACCTTTTTTACCTAAAGTAATTAAGTTATCAACAACTTTACGTAGTTCTTTTGCACGAGCTTCTGTAGTCTCAATGCGTTCAGAAACGATAAGTTGAGTAGCTAAGTCACGTAACATTGCTTTACGTTGATCAGAAGTACGACCTAATTTTCTGTAACCCATGAATTAACCTCCTTTATTAGTCTTCTTTTCTTAAACCAAGACCAAGATCTTCTAATTTATATTTAACTTCTTCAAGAGACTTACGACCTAAGTTTCTAACTTTCATCATATCTGCCTCAGATTTGTCTGCTAATTCTTGTACAGAGTTAATACCTGCACGTTTTAGACAATTATAAGAACGTACTGATAAATCTAATTCTTCAATAGACATTTCAAGTACTTTTTCTTTTTGATCTTCTTCTTTTTCAATCATGATTTCAGCATTTTGTGCTTCATCAGTTAAATTAACAAAAATGTTTAAGTGTTCAGTCATGATTTTAGCACCTAAAGAAACTGCTTCTTGAGGAGATAAAGATCCATCTGTCCAAACATCAAGTGTTAATTTATCATAATCACTACTTTGCCCTACACGCGTATTTTCAACTGTGTAGTTAACACGATTTACTGGAGAATAAAGTGAATCAATTGGAACGACACCAATTGGCAAATCACTTGTGTTATTTTTTTCAGCTAAAGCATATCCGCGACCTTTATTAGCAATTAAGCGCATCTTTAGGTGTCCACCTTTAGAAACAGTTGCAATTTTTAAATCTGGATTTAAAATTTCAACATCACTATCATGCATGATATCTTTCGCAGTAACTTCACCTTCATCTTTAATATCGATTTCCAGTGTTTTGTCTTCTTCTGAATATATTTTAAGAGCTAATTTCTTGATGTTCATAATGATAGTTGTAACATCCTCAACTACATTTTCAACTGCTGAGAATTCGTGAAGAACACCTTCAATTTCGATATTTTTAACTGCCGCACCTGGTAATGAAGATAATAGGATACGACGTAAGGAGTTGCCTAGTGTTGTACCATAACCACGTTCTAGCGGTTCAACAACGAACTTACCGAATGTAGAATCATCACTAACTTCTATTGTTTCAATTCTAGGTTTTTCGATTTCAATCATTTAAATATATCCTCCTTATAAACGTCGATTAAACTTTATTAATTTCTATCCAGTGACTCTTGAACGTTAGAACTAACAAAAATTATACACGACGACGTTTTGGTGGACGACATCCGTTATGAGGAACTGGTGTTACGTCTCTGATAGCTGTAATTTCTAATCCAGCAGATTGTAACGCACGGATCGCTGATTCACGACCTGGGCCAGGACCTTTAACTGTAACTTCTACAGTTTTCAAACCATGTTCCATAGCAGCTTTTGAAGCTGTTTCTGAAGCCATTTGAGCTGCAAAAGGAGTTGATTTTTTTGAACCTTTGAATCCTAACGCACCTGCTGAAGACCATGATAATGCATTACCAAACTCATCAGTGATCGTTACGATTGTATTGTTGAATGTTGAGCGAATGTGAGCCATTCCACTTTCAATATTCTTTTTCACTTTACGTTTACGAGATACTTGTTTACGTGCCATTTATATGTGCCTCCTTTACTTATTATTTTTTCTTGTTCGCTACTGTTTTAACTGGTCCTTTACGCGTACGCGCATTGTTCTTAGTGTTTTGACCACGAACTGGTAAACCACGACGGTGGCGAATTCCACGATATGAAGCGATTTCCATTAAACGTTTGATGTTTAAGTTTCTTTCACGACGAAGGTCCCCTTCAACTTTGTAACCATCTACAACTTCACGGATACGACCTAATTCGTCATCAGTTAAATCACGAACACGTGTGCTTTCAGATACATTTGCTTCTTTAAGAATTTTTTGTGCTGTTGTTTTTCCGATACCATATACGTAAGTTAACGAAATTACTACGCGTTTCTCACGTGGTACGTCAATACCTGCAATACGAGCCATTTATTTACACCTCTCTTTTATTAGCCTTGTTTTTGTTTGTGTTTTGGATTTTCACAAATCACCATTACTTTACCTTTACGACGAATTACTTTACATTTTTCGCAAATTGGTTTTACTGATGGTCTTACTTTCATCTTTGTATACCTCCTTGTATTTGGAGTGACGATTATTTATAACGATAAGTGATTCTTCCGCGTGTTAGGTCATACGGAGACATTTCAACTGTTACTTTGTCGCCAGGTAGAATTCTAATATAGTTCATACGGATTTTACCACTAACGTGTGCTAAAATTTCATGTCCATTTTCTAATTCTACTTTAAACATAGCGTTTGGTAAAGTATCTAATACAGTACCTTCTAATTCGATTACATCTTGTTTAGCCATGATCATTTCCCCCTTTTTCTATTCATTCTCGTGAAATACGGATGTATTTCATGTTATAAAACCTGGTCCAAAATTAGAGACATACTTTAGGTGATTAAATCACATAGAATAAGCACAGGTTTATAAAATTGGGATGATTTAATACTTAAGATTTGCATTCGACAACACTTCAAATACTTATCGCTTCTCGTAATCACTCCGATTGTATTTCAAAAACCTAAATACTATCTTGATTCTTAAAATTGAACGCATTCACGCGTTCAAGAACCACCTAAAGTTAGGCGAATTCGGGGTGAAAGCGTCATTACTATAATGATTCAAGAATTTGAATAACATCTTCAGTAACATTATCAATTTGTCGAGAACCATCGATGTTTTTAAGGACACCTTGATTTTCATAGAAATCTAAAAGTGGTTTTGTTTGTTTAACGTTAACACTTAAACGATTTGCTACTGTTTCAGGGTTATCATCTTCACGTTGGTATAATTTACCTCCGTCTAGATCACAAACACCTTCAACTTTTGGTGGATTAAATACTAAATGATACGTTGTGCCGCATACTTCACAAATACGTCTGCCAGTTAAACGATTCATAAGTTCTTCTTCAGCAACTTCAATGTTAATAACAGCATCTACTTTGCGGTCTAATTCACTTAAGATTTCATTTAATGCATCAGCTTGTTCTACTGTACGAGGAAAACCATCTAGCAAGAATCCTTTTTTTGCATCTTCTTCAGCTAGTCTTTCTCTAACGATACCTATAGTCACTTCATCTGGAACAAGTTCTCCACCATCCATGTAAGATTTAGCCTCTTTACCAAGGTCAGTCTCATCTTTGATAGCTTTACGGAACATATCACCAGTTGAGATATGAGGAATAGGGTATTTCTTAACAATTTCACTCGCTTGAGTTCCTTTACCTGCACCAGGTAAACCCATTAAAATGATGTTCATTAAAACCCTCCTACTTGCTTATCGTCTTCTAAAGCCTCTATATTCTCGTTGATTGAGTTGAGCTTCTAAAGTCTTCATTGTTTCAATTGCAACACCGATAACGATTAGTAAGCTTGTACCACCAACTTGTATTGCTTGAGGCAAACTCATTAACTTAATAGCTAATATTGGAATAATAGAAATTAAAGCTAAGAATATTGATCCCACAAACGTTAAACGATAGAGCACTCTAGTGATGTATTTTTTAGTTTGTTCTCCAGGTCTAATACCCGGTACATAACTACCTTGTTTTTGTAAGTTTTCTGCCATTTTCTCAGGATTAACCTGAACAAATGCATAAAAGTATGCGAACGCTATAATTAAAATAACATAAACAATCATACCGATATTATGAGATGGATCTGCGTAAGTCGTAACTGTTTGCGCCCAATCTTGATCAGGGAAGAACAATGTTAATGTCTTCGGAAGCATGAAAAATGCCATCGCAAATATTACAGGAATTACACCAGCTGCATTAACTTTCAAAGGTAAATATGTTGCATTTGCAGATAATGAACCACCAGTACCTTGTTGTTGACGCTTAGCATATTGGATAGGAATTTTACGAATAGCTTGAAGTACATAAACTGCACCGACTGTAAGTAAGATCATTCCAACAAATAAGCCAATCGCTTTTAACCAAGCCATAGTTGTATCATCTGCACCAACAAAACTCTGTTGGTAAAATTGAATTAATGAGTTTGGCATAGAAGATAAAATACCAGCGAAGATAATAATAGAAATACCATTACCAACTCCGAATTGAGTTATCTGCTCACCTAACCACATTAAGAAAGCTGTTCCTGCAGTTAAAACTAATGCTATTAACAAATAATTTAACACTGAAGTATTTTGAATCAAATTACCACCCAGCATATTATTAAATGAATACGACATACCTAAGCCTTGAACGAATGCTAAAACAATCGTAAAGTAACGCGTAAATTGATTAATCTTTTTACGACCAACTTCACCTTGTTTAGCCCATTCAGTAAACTTAGGTACAACATCCATTTGTAATAATTGCATTACGATTGAAGCAGTAATATAAGGCATAATACCCATTGCTAAAATAGAGAAGTTCTGCAAGGCACCTCCACCGAATGTATTAAACAAATCGGTAATACCTTGCGAACCTTTATTTTGATTAAAAGCTTCTGGATTAACACCAGGTGCTGGAATATAAGTTCCAACTTTAAATATAACGAGCATTGCTAGTGTGAATAATATCTTGTTACGAATATCTTTAGTCTTCAAAAAACTAACGATCGTTTCAAACATTAGATCACCTCATGCGTTCCGCCCTTACCTTCGATTGCTTCAATTGCTGAAGCTGAGAATTTATGAGCTTTTATTGTTAATTTCTTTTCTAATGAACCGTTTCCTAAAACTTTAACACCTGATTTTTCAGATTTAACAACACCTGACTCTACTAATAAAGCTGGAGTAATTTCAGTTCCATCTTCGAAACGATTTAATTGATCAAGATTAACAATTGCATATTCTTTACGGTTAATGTTAGTGAACCCACGTTTTGGTAAACGACGGAATAATGGTAATTGTCCACCTTCGAAACCTAAACGAACACCGCCACCTGAACGTGCTTTTTGTCCTTTAGTACCACGACCACTTGTTTTACCATTACCTGTAGCCATACCACGACCAACACGGTTACGTTCTTTACGAGCACCTTTAACTGGTTTCAACTCATGTAATTTCATTTTGGCACCTCCTTAATACTTTAGATGAATTTATTTTTCAGAAACTTTTAGTAAGTGACTTACTTTTTCGATTTGCCCACGAATCGCAGGATTATCTTCAACTACTACAGTTGAGTTTGTTTTTTTAAGTCCTAGCGCTTGAACTGTCTTGCGTTGTGTTTCAGGACGACCAATAACGCTACGAGTGAGGGTAATTTCTAATTTAGCCATAGTCTTTGTTCCCTCCTTAATTTAATAATTCTTCTACTGATTTACCGCGTAGACTAGCTACTTGTTCGGCATTTTTAAGTTCTTTAAGTCCTTCAATTGTAGCACGAACCATATTAATAGGTGTGTTAGAACCTAATGATTTACTTAAGATATCAGTGATACCAGCAAGTTCTAATACCGCACGAACTGGTCCACCTGCAATAACACCTGTACCAGGTGCTGCTGGTTTAATTAAAACACGACCTGCACCAAAACGTCCAATAACTTGGTGAGGAGTAGTTCCTTCAACACGTGGAACTGTTACTAAATCTTTCTTAGCATCTTCCACTGCTTTTTTAATTGCTTCAGGTACCTCTTGAGCTTTACCAGTACCGAAACCTACGCGACCATTTTTATCTCCAACAACTACTAAAGCTGTAAAACGGAAACGACGACCACCTTTAACTACTTTAGCTACACGGTTAATCGTAACTACGCGCTCTTCAAATTCTTTAACTTCTTGTTCTTTACGACGCATGAGTGTCCCTCCTTTAAATTAAAATTGAAGTCCGTTTTCACGAGCTGAATCAGCTAATGCTTTGATACGTCCGTGGTATAAATATCCCCCACGATCAAATACTACAGCTTCAACGCCTTTTTCTGACGCACGTTTTGCAACGATTTCGCCTATTTTAGCTGCTGCTTCTACATTACCTGATTGCTCTAGGTTTAATTCTTTATCTAAACTTGATGCTTGAGCGATTGTTACGCCATTTAAGTCATCAATAATTTGAGCATAAATATGTTTGTTTGAACGATATACATTTAAACGTGGTTTTTCGCTTGTTCCAGCTAATTTTGAACGCACGCGAGCATGTCTTTTCAAACGAACTTTATTTTTGTCGATTTTAGCGATCATGTTAGTGCTCCTTTCTTAATGTTAATGATTACTTACCAGTTTTACCTTCTTTACGACGAACATATTCGCCTTCGTAACGAATACCTTTACCTTTATAAGGTTCTGGTGGACGGATTGAACGAATGTAAGAAGCAGTTGCTCCAACTCGTTCTTTTGAAATACCTTCTACTTTAACTTTAGTGTTTTTGTCTACTGATAATGTAATTCCATCTTCAGCAACGATTTCTACAGGATGAGAATAACCAACATTTAAGATGATATTTTTACCTTGCATTTGGGCACGGTAACCAACACCAATAAGTTCTAAGTTTTTCTCGAAACCTTTAGATACACCTTCAATCATGTTAGCGATCAATGCACGAGTTGTACCATGTACAGTTTTGTGCTCTTTAGAGTCAGATGGACGTACAACTTCTAAGCTGTTGTCCTCTTGTTTATATGTCATTTCTTCATTAAAAGTACTAGTTAATTCACCTTTTGATCCTTTAACTGTAACTGTATTATCTTTGATAGTAACAGTAACATCAGCAGGGATCTCAATTATTTTCTTACCAACACGGCTCATTATGTGGGCACCTCCTTATAATTTTATAATTACCAGATATAAGCTAATACTTCTCCACCGATTCCACGTTGTCTAGCATCTTTATCAGTTAAAACACCTTCAGATGTAGAAACAAGTGCAACACCTAAACCGTTAAGAACTTTTGGAAGTTCGTCAGCTTTAGCATAAACACGTAAACCTGGTTTAGAAATACGTTTTAAACCTGTGATAACTCGCTCGTTGTTTTGACCATATTTAAGGAACATACGGATAACACCTTGCTTATCATCTTCGATATATTCTACGCTTTTTACAAATCCTTCTTTTTTAAGGATTTCAGCGATTTCTTTTTTAATGTTTGATGCAGGTAACTCTAATTTTTCGTGACGTACCATGTTTGCGTTACGCACGCGAGTTAACATATCTGCAATTGGATCTGACATTGTCATTTGTGTTTCCTCCTTTCATTCTTTTGAGTTTACCAGCTAGCTTTACGTACGCCAGGAATCTGGCCTTTGTATGCTAGTTCACGGAAACAAATACGGCAAAGTTTGAATTTACGATATACTGAGTGTGGACGTCCACAACGTTCACAACGCGTGTATTCACGAACACCGAATTTTTGTTTACGTTGTTGTTTAGCGATCATTGATTTTTTAGCCACTTAATTAGCCTCCTTTATAATTAGAGATTACTTTTGAAATGGCATACCGAATTGTGATAACAATTCACGAGCTTCCTCGTCAGTGTTAGCAGTTGTAACGATAACGATATCCATTCCTCGTACTTTACTTACTTTATCATAGTCGATTTCAGGGAAAATTAATTGTTCCTTAACACCTAAAGTGTAATTTCCACGACCGTCGAATGCTTTTTTAGAGATACCACGGAAGTCACGTACACGTGGTAATGAAACTGAGATTAATTTATCAAAGAATTCATACATTCTTTCTCCACGTAATGTAACTTTCGCACCGATAGGCATGCCTTCACGAAGACGGAAAGTCGCAATAGATTTTTTAGCTTTAGTTACTAATGGTTTTTGACCTGTGATTGTTTGAAGTTCTTCAACAGCAGAATCTAAAACTTTAGAGTTTTGAACTGCATCACCGATACCCATGTTTACAACTATTTTTTCGATTTTTGGTACTTGCATAACTGAATCATAGTTAAATTTCTTAACTAACTCAGCAGAAATTTCATTATTAAACTTTTCTTTTAAACGTGTCAAAGTGGATCCTCCTTTCACTTAATAATTATTCTTTTGATGATTTAATTTCTTCGCCAGATTTTTTAGCGATACGAACTTTTTTACCATCTACTACTTTAAATCCAACACGAGTTGGTTCATTTGTCTTAGGATCAAGTAATTGAACGTTTGATACGTGGATAGTACCTTCTGTTTCTAAGATACCACCTTCTGGATTTAACTGAGTTGGTTTTTGGTGTTTTTTAATAACGTTAACACCTTCTACCACTACGCGTTCCTTTTTAGGTAATGCTTCTAAAACTTTACCAGTTTTACCTTTATCTTTACCTGAGATAACGATTACGTTGTCACCTTTACGTACGTGCATGTGTAGGCACCTCCTTAGGAATTTTGTTTTTTATCATTATAGATTAAAGTACCTCTGGCGCTAGAGAAACGATCTTCATGAAGTTACCTTCACGTAATTCACGCGCTACAGGACCGAATATACGTGTACCACGTGGACCTTTGTCATCACGGATGATTACACATGCATTTTCGTCAAATTTGATGTAAGAGCCATCTTCACGACGTACACCTGATTTAGTACGTACAACAACAGCTTTAACAACTTCACCTTTTTTAACAACGCCACCTGGTGTAGCATTTTTAACAGTAACGACGATAACATCACCAATGTTAGCTGTCTTACGACCAGATCCGCCTAAAACTTTGATTGTTAATACTTCACGAGCACCAGAGTTGTCTGCTACTTTTAAACGTGTTTCTTGTTGGATCATCTTTGTTTGACCTCCCTTATCTTTATACTTCTATTAAATAATTACTGATTCTTCAACGATTTCAACTAGACGGAAACGCTTAGTTGATGATAAAGGACGTGTTTCTGCAATCTTAACGATATCGCCCATTTTTGCTGAATTGTTTTCATCATGTGTTTTATATTTTTTTGAATATTTTACACGTTTACCATATAATTTATGAGTTTTGTAAGTTTCTACAACTACTGTAATAGTTTTGTCCATTTTATCTGAAACTACTTTACCAACGTAAACTTTGCGGTCATTTCTTTCACTCACAGTAATGAACCTCCTCTACTTGATTATTTATTATCTGCTGCTTTCTCTTCTTCGATTTCTCTTTCACGTACGATTGTTTTAAGACGTGCAATCGTTTTTTTAACTTTTCGAATGTTAGCAGTCTCTTCAAGTTGACCAGTTGCTAACTGAAAGCGTAAGTTGAATAATTGTTCTTTAGCTTCTTTGATTTCTTTTTCAATTTCAGTAGTGGTTAAATTTCTGATATCCTTAGCTTTCATTTGTGTCACCACCCAATTCTTCACGTTTTACAAACTTAGATTTTACTGGAAGTTTGTGTGCAGCAAGACGTAATGCTTCACGTGCTACTTCTTCTTGAACACCAGCGATTTCGAACAAGATACGTCCTGGTTTAACTACTGCTACCCAACCTTCAACTGCACCTTTACCTGAACCCATACGTACTTCTAAAGGTTTTTTAGTATATGGTGTATGTGGGAATATTTTGATCCATACTTTTCCGCCACGTTTCATATAACGTGTCATTGCGATACGAGCTGATTCGATTTGACGAGATGTAATCCAAGCTGCTGTTTGAGCTTGTAAACCATATTCACCAAATGTTACTTCATTTCCGCCTTTTGAACGACCAGTTGTTTTAGGACGATGTTGACGACGGAATTTAACACGTTTTGGTAATAACATTATTATTTTCCTCCTTCACTAGACTTCTTTGTAGGAAGAACTTCTCCACGGTAGATCCATACTTTTACACCTAATTTACCGTAAGTAGTGTCGGCTTCTTCATGTGCGAAATCAATGTCTGCACGTAGTGTATGAAGTGGAACAGTTCCTTCTGAATATTGTTCTGCACGAGCGATATCTGCGCCACCTAAACGACCAGATACTTGTGTTTTGATACCTTTAGCTCCCAATTTCATTGCACGTTGGATAGCTTGTTTTTGAGCACGACGGAAAGATACACGATTTTCTAATTGACGAGCAATGTTATTTGCTACCAATGTTGCATCTAAATCAACTTTTTTGATTTCAATAACGTTGATGTGTACTTTTTTGTTAGTCAATGCGTTTAATTTGTTACGTAATTTTTCGATTTCAGAACCGCCTTTACCAATAACCATACCTGGCTTACCAGTGTGGATTGCGATATTGATACGGTTTGCTGCACGCTCAATTTCAACACTTGAAACTGAAGCTTCTTTTAATGCTTCTGCGATATATTTACGAACTTTTAAGTCTTCATGTAAAAGTGTTGCGAAGTCTTTACCAGCATACCACTTTGCTTCCCAGTCACGAATTACACCGACACGAAGTCCGATTGGATTAATTTTTTGACCCACTATATTCCCTCCTTAATGATTTAGTTAATTATGCTTCTTTAACTTCTTCTTTAGCTTCTTTTTCGCCAACTACGATTGTAATATGACTAGTACGTTTGTTGATCGCACTTGCACGACCTTGTGCACGTGGACGGAAACGTTTTAATGTAGGTCCTTCATTAGCATAAGCTTCTTTTATAACTAATGTGTCAGGATTTAAATCATAATTATGTTCTGCATTTGCTAATGCTGACATTAATAATTTTTCAACTACAGGTGATGTTGCTTTGTTAGTTAATTTTAAGATGGCAATTGCTTCTGCCACTTCTTTACCTCTAATAAGATCTAAAACTAATCTCACTTTACGAGGTGCGATTCTTATTGTTCTAGCAACCGCTTTTGCTTCCATTGTGACTTCCTCCTCTATTTAGAAATTAGCGTTTAGTCTTCTTGTCGTCTGCAGCATGACCTTTATAAGTACGTGTAGGTGCAAACTCTCCTAATTTGTGTCCAACCATATCTTCAGTAATGAATACTGGTACATGTTTACGACCATCATATACTGCTATTGTATGTCCGATGAAGTCAGGAAATACTGTTGAACGACGAGACCATGTTTTAATAACTGATTTTTTTTCACCTTCGTTTTGAGATTCAATTTTTTTCATTAAATGATCATCAACGAAAGGTCCTTTTTTAAGACTACGAGCCATTATGGCGCCTCCCTTCTTATTTATTGCGCGCGGCATCTAAGCCGCACACGTAAATAAGGTATTATTATTTTTTCTTACGACCACGAACGATGAATTTAGATGAACGTTGGCTTTGTTTACGAGTTTTCTTACCAAGTGTTGGTTTGCCCCATGGAGACATTGGTGATTTAAGACCGATTGGTGTACGACCTTCACCACCACCGTGTGGGTGATCGTTAGGGTTCATTACAGAACCACGAACTGTTGGACGTTTGCCCATCCATCTAGAACGACCTGCTTTACCAATTGTGATTAATTCGTGTTGTTCATTACCAACTTGACCGATTGTTGCACGACAAGTAGATAAGATCATACGAACTTCACCTGATTTAAGACGAACTAATACGTATTTGCCTTCTTTACCAAGTACTTGAGCACTTGTACCAGCAGAACGGACTAATTGTCCACCTTTACCTGGTTTTAATTCGATATTGTGAATTGTAGTACCAACTGGGATATCTGTTAATGCTAATGCATTACCAACTTTGATATCTGCTTCTGAACCATTGAAAATTTGTTGTCCTACTTTTAAGCCTTTAGGCGCAAGTATATATCTTTTTTCACCATCTGCGTATACAACTAATGCAATATTAGCTGAACGGTTTGGATCATACTCGATAGTTGATACTTTAGCAGGAATTCCATCTTTATTACGTTTGAAATCAATTACACGGTATTGACGTTTATGACCGCCACCTCTGTGACGAACTGTCAATTTACCTTGGTTGTTACGTCCCGCTTTTCTCGGAAGCGGTTGTAATAGTGACTTTTCAGGAGTCGTTGATGTAATTTCAGCGAAATCTGAAGATGTCATATTACGACGACCATTTGTAATTGGCTTATACTTTTTAAGAGCCATTGTCGTTTTACCTCCTTAGTGGTAATTGTTTTTAGTTAAATAGGTCTATTGAAGAACCTTCTTTTAGAGTTACGATTGCTTTACGACGTTTGTTAGTGAAACCATTGTAACGACCAACACGTTTAGCTTTCGCTTTAACGTTCATGATGTTTACTGTGTCTACTTTCACGTCGAAAATTTCTTCGATTGCGATTTTAACTTGTGTTTTGTTAGCACGTGTATCAACATCAAATGTGTATTTATCTAAAGCCATATCTGATGAAGATTTTTCTGTGATTACGGGGCGCTTAATAACATCTCTTGCTTCCATTATGCGAGCACCTCCTCTACTTTATCCACTGCTGCTTTAGTTATTACGACTTTGCTAGAACCTAAAATATCTAATACGTTTAAGCTTTGAGCGTCAATAACTTTAACACCTGGAATGTTACGAGCTGATAGTTCAACGTTACTTTCAACAGTATCAACGATGAATAAAACTTTTTTAGAAAGCTCTAAATTGCTCATTACATTTTTGAATTCTTTAGTTTTAGGCGCATCAAAGTTGAATGCTTCTAAAACAGTTAATTCGTTATCACTTACTTTTGCTGATAATGCAGAACGTAATGCTAAACGACGCATTTTCTTAGGCATTTTGTAAGAATAACTTCTTGGTGTAGGACCGAATACGATACCACCACCACGCCATTGTGGCGCACGGATTGTACCTTGACGAGCACGACCTGTACCTTTTTGTTTCCAAGGTTTACGTCCACCACCACGAACTGCTGAACGATTCTTAACTGCGTGAGTACCTTGGCGTAATGAAGCACGTTGTAAGTTGACTGCTTCGAATAATACGTGTTGGTTTGGTTCGATACCAAATACACTATCATTTAATTCGATAGATCCTGATTTAGAACCATCTACTTTTAATACATCAATATTAGCCATAATGTTGTTTCCTCCTTTCACCTAAATAATTATTTATTACCTTTTTTAATTGAAGTTGTAAGTTTTACTAAACCTTTTTTAGGGCCTGGAACGTTACCTTTAACTAAAATTACGTTATTTTCTGCATCAACTTTAACTACTTCTAAGTTTTGCATAGTAACTGTGTTTCCACCCATACGGCCTGGTAATTCTTTACCTTTAAATACTTTAGAAGCATCTGAAGCCATACCCATTGAACCAGAACCTCTATGATAACGAGAACCGTGACTCATTGGTCCACGAGAGAAACCGTGACGTTTAATTGAGCCTTGGAAACCTTTACCTTTAGAAACGCCTGTTGCATCAATAATGTCTCCTGCTTGGAAAGTACCTACAGTGACTTCTTGACCTACCTCGTATGCTGAAACATCAATGTTTCTGAATTCACGAGTGAAGCGCTTAGGTGCTGAACCTGCTTTTTTAGCATGTCCTTCAGCAGCTTTAGTTGCATATTTGTTAGATTTACGATCTTTTTTATATGCTTGTTTGTCTTCAAAACCGATTTGAACAGCGTTGTAGCCGTCTACTTCATCAGTTTTTGTTTGTAATACTACGTTTTGACTAGCTTCTACTACAGTAACTGGTATTAATTCACCGTTTTCTGCGAATACTTGAGTCATTCCAATTTTTCTTCCTAAGATTCCTTTGGTCATCGAAAGTCGCACCTCCTGTTATTTTAATGAATTATAATTTGATTTCGATGTCTACACCAGATGGTAAGTTTAAGCCCATAAGAGCATCAACTGTTTTAGGTGTAGGGTTAAGAATGTCGATTAAACGTTTATGCGTACGTTGTTCGAATTGTTCACGTGAGTCTTTATATTTATGAACGGCACGGATTACAGTATAAACTGATTTCTCAGTTGGTAATGGAATCGGACCAGACACTTGAGCTCCAGAACGTTTAGCTGTTTCAACAATTTTTTCTGCTGATTGATCGATCATACGGTGATCATACGCTTTTAAACGGATACGAATTTTTTGTTTTGCCATAATTTTCCCTCCTTGTTCGTCTACTTTATAGTGATAGACTTCTCCACGAAAACTCTCTTACACACCGCCATGGCAAAGCGGCCGGGTGTGTCAGTAACCTCTCGCTTCATCGCTTCTTAAAGTCCAACATTAGATATGATACATGATTTATACCTATTATGCAATAGATATCCATATATTTTTTCTAAATCCATCTAACACATACCCAAGTATTATAACGGATATTACCACCTATTTCAATAGATAAAATTTAATTAGATAATTTGTAATCTAAATGTTATAATATAACAAGCAATTTTCAATAGGTGGTGAAGTCATGAAAAGAGGAATTAAGTCTGTGTTACTTGTTCTTTCTATTATATTAGTGATATCTGAATTAATATTAGCAATACCATTTCTCGGCGGTGGAATTATACTATCAACTGGTTACAACGCCCTAGTACTTAACGGTACGCTTTATTTTATTGCTACTCTTATTTTATTAATAGATAATCAAAACTCTGTGAAGGTTATATTTGTTATACCATTAATAGGGTTAATAGCTAGTTTCGTTGCAGTTATCCCAATTATTGGATGGTTATTACATATTGTAATGGTCGTCTTAATGATTATATTCTTATTCACTATTATAATTGCACCTGTTTATATACCATCTAAATATTACAAGACAACATATAAAAGTTAATATATAAAACGAGGCTGGACATAAATTCTAACTCAAAATAAATAAGCATATTACTTAACTGATTTTTTAAAGTTTACAGTGATGTGCTTATTTTTTAATATCTTCCGATTTTGTTCGTGCATGCTTGCCTAGTTACCCTTATCAGCAGTTTTGCCTAGATCTGCTTTTAACACTACTCTTATCAGCAGTTTTGCCTAAATCTGCTGATAACGTGCCTCTTGTATGCCCGCGGAAAGCATGCGTATTAAAAAATGCCAACAAAGTTCTAAGACTTTGCCGACACTCTGTTGGTAGTTCTAAGAGCTACCAAAATGATTTTTATATTTTAACCATGAACAAATACGAAATATGCGACGAATACAAAGAATAAACCATACATTATAGGATGAATCTCTTTATGTCTTTTTGCTACTATCATTGTAATAGGATAGAAAATAAATCCGCAAGCAATACCTGTCGCAATTGAATATGTTAAAGGCATCATAATCATTGTTAAGAAAGCAGGTACTGCGATCTCAAATTTTTGCCAATCAATCTTACCTAAGTTACTTACCATCAACACACCGACGATCACTAGTGCTGGCGCTGTTACTGCACTGGTAACAACTGCCATTAATGGAGAGAACAATAATGCTGCTAAGAAACAAGCACCTGTTACAACACTTGCAAATCCAGTTCTTGCCCCTACTGCTACACCTGCACTTGATTCAATATAGCTTGTTGTTGTAGACGTCCCGAAAATTGCACCTACAATTGTTGCTAATGAATCTGCGAATAAAGCCTTCCCTGCTCTTGGTAATTTATTATCTTTCATTAAACCTGCTTGATTTGCTACTGCAACTAATGTACCTGCAGTATCAAAGAAATCTATAAACAAGAAAGTTAATACAACAATTAAGAATTGTACATTAAATATAGTAGATAAATCTCCAAATGCTTCAAAAGATGCTCCGAATGTTGGTGCTACACTTGGTACTTTTCCAATAATACTATCTGGCATAGCGATTAATCCTGTCATTAAACCTGCTACAGCAGTTAATACCATACCTACAAATATTGCACCTGGTAATTTTTTAGCCATCAAAATAACAGTGATAATAATACCAAATACTGCGAGTAATACTTCTGGGTTATGTATTGAACCTAGAGTAACTAATGTAGAATCTTCTTTTTGTACAATACCTGCTCCTTGTAATCCTACAAAAGTAATAAATAAACCTATCCCTGCTGATACAGCCATCTTTAATTCAAATGGGATTGCATTTATAATCACTTCTCGCAAACCACTCATCGTTAATACTGCAAATATAAGTCCAGAGAATAGTACTCCTGTTAATCCAGTTTGCCAAGGTATTCCCATAGTTAATACTACTGTAAATGCAAAAAATGCATTCAATCCCATACCTGGTGCCAATGCAATCGGGTATTTAGCGATAATACCCATAAACAAACAACCTACTAAAGCAGCTAAAGCAGTAGCAACAAATACAGCACCTTGATCCATTCTCATTGAATCAGGTATGTTCTCAACACTTGCTAAACTCAGCATTGATGGATTTATGGCTAATATGTATGCCATTGAAAGGAAAGTTGTTAAACCACCTAATATTTCTCTTTTATAATTAGTTCCCAATTCATCAAACTTAAAGTAACGTTTCATAGTAAGACTCCTTTTTTAATTTCAACACTGTACATTGTATTACTCAGTACATTAAAAATCAATACTTTTTACGAACATTTATTAAAATTAAATTATCTATGTTCGTGTTATGTACCCTACAAAGCTTTTGTGCTCTAATTTCATAATATGAAAAACACCCGTACTTATGTTTAAAAGTACGGGTGAACTATATTAGAATTTCAAATCCTTTAATGCATCTTTAAACGGATTGTTTTCTACTTCTTCATTCTTCATGTATTGTTTCATTTCTCTCTTGCCTATTTTGCCAGTCTTTTTATTTTTCAGTCTTTCATCCATGTGTTCTTGTGTTTCTGTATGACCACATACACAACGATAAGTTGCTTTCTTTCCTGTACCATATAAAGTTAATTTCTTTTTACAATTTGGACATCTTGCGTTTGTTTGTCGTTGTTGATTCTTTTTAGTTTTACAAGTTGGATCTTGACATACGAGCATTTGACCATTTTTAGTTTTTACTTTAAGCATGAATTTTCCACAAGTTGGACACTCTGTTGTCGTAATATTATCATGTTTAAATTTATCATCACTATTTTTAATATCTCCAATAATTTCTCGAGTAAACCCTCGCATTTCTTTCATGAAAGTTTCTTTTGAATACTTACCCTTTTCAATTTGGTTTAATTTCATTTCCCAATTTGCAGTAAGTTCAGGTGAAGTCAGTTGTTCTGGAGCTAAGTTTAATAATTGTTTACCTTTAGGCGTAATTTTAATTTTTCCTTGAATTGCTTCTATAACATTAGAGCTATATAACTTTTCTATAATATCTGCTCTTGTTGCTACAGTTCCAATACCACCTGTTTCATTTAAAGTTTGAGCCATCTTTTTATCTTTAAGTTTGAAGAAAAGTTGTGGTGATTCCATAGCTTTAAGTAACGTTCCTTCATTAAAGTATGCTGGTGGCTCTGTGTCCTTGCTTGTAATGTTCAAGTTCTGAATTTTAACTCGTTGTTGTTCATCAAATGGTAATTCCTTAACAATTGCTTTTTCTTGGTGAATTGCTTTATAGCCTAATTCAATTGCTACTTCTTGAACAAGTTTAAACTTCTCACCTTCACAAGTTAATTCTACTGTAGTTTCTTCATATTGATATGGTGGTAATAATACTTCTAAAAATCTTTCAGCAACTATCATGTAGATTTTTTCTTCTCTAGGTGATAATTGATCCATGTTAGGTCTTACCTCAGTTGGTACAATAGCATGGTGATCAGACACCTTATTATTATCTACAAAATGTTTTCCAGCTTTTATTTGTTTTTTAAGTAGTGGTACTGCGTAAGACTTTAATGATGTTGCACTTAGAGAAGAGACTCTCTCTTTTAATGAAGAAACCATATCATCAGTTAGATAATTTGAGTCAGTTCTTGGATAAGTTAATACTTTATGCTGCTCATATAAAGACTGCATAGTATTTAATGTTTCTTTTGCACTCATTTTATATCGTTGATACGCTGTTTGTTGCAAACTTGTTAAGTCATATAATTTTTGTGGATACTTTGTTTTCTTTTTCTTATAAACATTTTCAATTGTTCCCGTATTATTTTGTACTTTTTGTTTTATTTGTTCTATTAATTCTGAATCAAATGTTTTATCTCCATTTTGAGTTACCCATTTGAATTTATATCCATCTATATCAACATTCATTTGATAGTATTTTTTCGGCTTAAATGACTGTATTTCATTTTGTCTCATTTGAACAAGATTCAATGTTGGTGTTTGAACTCTCCCACATGACAATTGTGCGTCATATTTAGTTGTTAATGCTCTCGTAGCATTTATTCCAACTATCCAATCTGCTTCACTTCTACACAGTGCAGCTTGGTAAAGATTGTTGTAAGCTGCCCCAGGTTTTAAGTTTTGAAAACCTGCCTTAATCGCTTTTTCAGTAACTGAACTAATCCATAAACGTTTCAATGGCTTTTTCACTTTAGCTTTCTCAATAATTAATCTAGCAACAAGTTCCCCTTCTCTACCAGCATCTGTCGCAATAATAATTGAATTTACATCATCACGTTTCATAAGATGTTGAACTGTATTAAACTGACTTCTTGTCTTCTTAATAACAACATGTTTCATATAGTCTGGAATAATAGGTAAGACATTTAAATTCCATTCTTTGAACTTTTTATCATATTCTTCTGGTGTTGCATTTGTTACTAGATGCCCTAATGCCCATGTTACGATATATTGTTTATTCTCAAAATATCCTTTCTTTTGATCGTGCACACCTAATGCTTTAGCTATGTCACGACCAACTGAAGGTTTTTCTGCAAGAACTAATGCTTTCATATTCATTTCACCCATTCTTTTTTCATTCGTGTCATTATAACATGAATAAAAACTGTTCTAAAGCTATCAAAAACTTTTATAATTTTTCGTTTAATCGTATAATAGAATAAAATAATCGTTGAAAAATAAAGGAGTGACTGTCATGCAAATATTGCCACTTAAGCAAATAGACCCTATCACCTCTTACTTATATGAAAAAAATCTTCAAAATAATTATTACGTTGAGTATATACCTACAGATATAGAAGAGATTAAGTCTGCTTTAACAAGTAAATTTAATGAACAATCTTTCTACTATATCGAAGACAACAATAATATTATTGGAATTTTAGGATTTGAAAAAATTGATGATGAGACTGTCAATGTTTGGGGACCAATTGTTAATGATACAACAGAAGAAACTTTAAATGCGTTAAAAGAAATTTGGGAAATGTTACTCAATAATCATCGTGATATAAAATATTGTCATATATCACTACATAAAGACCACATTCTTAACAATAGTAAACTTAAAAGACTTCATGCTGGATATGTAGAAACGCAGTACACATTAGAAATTCAACAACCACCTCTTCCAATAGATAAACAACATCAAATGACACCTTATAGCAAACCCTATTATTATTCATTTGATAAGTTGCACTCTAATAATTTTAAACATAGTGATATTAGTTCAAGAGATATTGTTAACTCTCTTGGTGAAAATCATGCTCTATATTTATATATTGCAGAAGGCCTTGTTAAAGGTTATATATATTTATCTATTGATATACCTAAAAAATTAGCAACAATACCTAATTTGGCATCTCATCACGATTATAGGAAGCAAGGTATTGCCTTTCAAATGATTCATTTTGCGACAAATAAAGCTTTCACGCATGATGATGTTGAAACTGTAAGAATATATGTAGATAGTAAAAAACATGAACAAATACAACTTCTTTATGAAAAAGTTGGTTTTAAAATTGTTAATGAAACACATCATTTTAAATATGTAAGACCTTTTTAAAGGACATATGAAGAAGCTGAGACATAAAAAATGATCTCAGCTTCTTTCCTTTATTAATATTCAGTGAGCTGTATGTTTTACAACTAATTTGTTTCGCGCGTATAATACACGGGTACTGTTTAAAATACAAATAAATAGAGAAAGCGAGTCGTGTGTATGGAATATCTTATAGCTCTGTTACCAGCATTGTTCTGGGGAAGTGTAGTATTAATCAACGTAAAAGTTGGTGGAGGTCCTTATAACCAAATATTAGGTACTACTATCGGGGCGTTCATCATTGGATTATGCCTATTTGCATTTGGTGATGTCCAATTTACTGCTACTACAGTTATTATCGGTATGGTTTCTGGTGCTTTCTGGGCATTAGGACAAGGATTTCAACTTAGAAGTGTTGAATTAGTTGGTGTTTCAATTACAATGCCTATTTCCACAGGTTTACAATTACTTGGAACAACATTATTCAGCGCAGCATTTTTAGGAGAATGGTCTACAGGAACTCAAGTAGCACTTGGTTTATCAGGCTTAGCCTTATTAATAGTCGGTGTAATCTTTACTTCTGTTCAGAAAAAAGGTTCTGGAAACAGTGGTAATTCTAAAAAAATCGGTAAAGCTATTCCAATTTTGCTTATCTCAACAGTTGGTTATGTTGTCTATGTTGTAATTGGTCAAGTATTTGGAGTTGAAGGTTGGGATGCATTATTCCCTCAATCAATTGGTATGGTAATTGGTGGTATTATTTTATCATTCAAACATAAACCTACAGTGAAATATACAGCATTTAATTTATTACCAGGTATTGTTTGGGCATTAGGTAATATGTTCTTATTCATCTCACAACCAAAAGTTGGTGTGGGTACAAGTTTCTCATTCTCACAAATGTTAGTTATTGTATCTACTTTAGGTGGAATATTCTTATTAGGAGAACAAAAAACAAAACGTCAAATGACATTTATCTGGATCGGTATAGTGTTAATTATAATAGCAGCATTCATTATTGGTGCAGCTAAAGGGTAGATTCAATTAAAAATATAGGAGTGTTTAATATGTATGAAGATTTAAAAGATAAAGTTGTCATTATTACTGGTGGTAACAGTGGTATTGGTAAAGCAACTTCAGAACGTTTCGGTAAAGAAGGTTCAAAAGTCGTGATTGGTTATCTAGATCATGTTGAAGAAGCTGAAAAAGTTGTTCAATCAATTAAAGATTCTGGTGCTGATGCAATCGCAATTAAAGCAGACGTTTCAGTAGAAGAAGATATTAAGAACTTAATACAACAAACACATGAAAAATTTGGACGCATTGATGTACTCATTAATAACGCCGGTTTCGAAAAACCAATCCCATCACACGAAATGAGCTTAGCTGAATGGTCTAAAGTTATTGATATCAATTTAACTGGTGCATTCATCGGAAGTAGAGAAGTTATTAATTATTATTTAGAACATGATATTAAAGGTCAAATCATTAATACTGCTAGTGTGCATGACGTTATTCCATGGCCAAACTATGTCAATTATGCTGCAAGTAAAGGCGGTTTAAAATTGATGATGGAAACAATGTCTATGGAATATGGTAAAAATGGAATAAGAATTAATAATGTTTCTCCAGGTGCAATTGTTACAGAGCATACACGCGAGAAATTCTCTGACCCAGCAACTAGAGAAGAAACATTAGGAATGATTCCTTTAAATGAAATTGGTGAAGCGGATCAAGTAGCTAACATCAATGCATTTCTTGCTTCAGAACAAGCAAGCTACATCCATGGTACAACACTTTATGTTGATGGTGGTATGACTAACTACCCTGCATTTATGGGCGGTAAAGGTTAATTCATTAATACGTAACATTATAATGCGCATGCTTACACTTCTTTCGACTTGTGTGACTATAGATACCCTTAGTTACACTTCTACTGACTTGTGTTAACATAGGTATCCTTACTTACACTTCTTTCCACTTATGTGAAAATGGATACCCTTGCTTACACTTCTACTGACTTGTGTTAACATAGGCATCCTTACTTACACTTCTCTCTACTTGTGTGAATACAGATATCCATACTTACACTTCTCTCTACTTGTGTAAATATAGACACTTAAGATTAATTGCCTTTGACATAAATGTCCTAGTATTTTAATGTTAATCATTTAACTAACTCTTAGAGACGCCTGTTTTCTATATAAAAATAAATATTTCCAACGATTTTGTAGTGCTGACGCCTGAGGGAATAGTATGCGTGAGAGACTACAGGCTCGAACCATACCCCTAGGCAAGCATGCACTATACAAAATCGTAAAATTGTATAAAAAATAAGCATATCACTGTAAAACTGAAAAGTTCAGTTAAGTGATATGCTTATTTATTTTTAAGTTAGGATTTATATCCCAAGTTGTTTACTATTTTTTAATTTACCAAATATTTGTTTTCAATATTAAACAAAGAAAAATTGATATACATACAATATAACGATGGAAATAACGATACTTAAATTTGTTGCCATTCCTACAATTGGCAATGTCTTATATTTAAATGTAATAGCATATGATAATACTGAAACACCAATAGGTAATAACCAACCAATTAATAACGTTGTTTTAATCATTGGATCATCAACTGGTAAGAAGAAATGCACGAGTAAGCCCATTAATAATCCAAATCCATAATGGAATAATAAGTACTTAACAACGATTGGCAAGTATGCTTTTTCTATTTTAAAGTTTAAAAATAAACCAAGTAATATCATAGAAAGCGGCATATTCGCATTTGCAATCACTTCAAAGAAATCTATCGCTTTTCCAGGAATTTTAATACTCATTATATTTAATATAAACATAAGCATATATGTCATGAGTGGAACTGTCTTAAATAAATTTAACACCATTTTTTTGAAATCAAATTGATCTCCACCATCATTAAAGTAACTTCCTACAAAGTAAGTTACACCGAACATAATAATTGCTGTACCAATGTCTAACATACCAAAGTATAGCAACCCGTTTTCTGGCCAAATTTGAGCTACAAGTGGATAAGCAAATAATCCTATGTTTACAGATGCTGCCATCATGCCAACTGTACCTCGAATTTGGTTATTATACTTTTTCTTGAACATCCATATAACTAAAAGCTTTGCGATAACTCCATATAAGAGCATCAATATAGGCAACCAACCTAGAGATAAATCTAAATCAGACCCATTTAAATTTACTATTACTAATGAAGGTAAAGTAACATTTAATACAAGTGTTGCTAGCACATTGCCATCCGAGGCTTTAAAGAATTTCATTTTCTTTAATACGTAACCTAAAGCAATTAATAAAATTATCATTATAAATTTTTCTGTCACTTTATCACTTCTTTCATCAAACTCACATTTATATATATTAACAATTGTTTAAATTCTATGCACACTTTTTGTTTGAAATATTAATAATTTATACTAAAATTAGTTTAGTTATCCTTAACAATATTATCAAAGCTTACGTTCAAAACTTTATCTAAATCATGTGGATTTAGTTCTATTTGATATCCTCGCTTACCTGCACTTATTATAATCGAGGATAGTGATTCAGCACTTAAATCAATTACAGTTTGAAATGATTTTTTTATGCCTATTGGTGAACATCCACCTCTTACATATCCAGTTACTTTTGTAAGTTGTTCTAATGGTAGAAGCTCAATTTTCTTCTGTCCAACAGCTTTGCTTGCTTTTTTAATATCTAAATGTTCAACTACTGGTATAACAAAGACAAAATATTCACTTTTGTTGTTCATAAATATAAGTGTTTTAAATACTTGGTTTTCTGGCTTCTGAATTAATTTAGCCACTTGATGACCATCTAAATGATTTTTTCCTATTTTAAATTCATGAGTATGATAAAATATATTATATTGATCAAGAATACGCATTGCGTTAGTTTTTACTTTTTTCAATTTATCACCTACTTCAATGATAATTTTAATTTAAAAGGAGTGTTTAAAATGGATTTAAACCAACAACTTTCTGAACTAAAATATGATTACGTACGTATACAAAATGATTTAGAAAAAAGAGAGTCTACTGGTCATGCAACTGATTTATTAGAAAAACAACTTGTTCAAATAGAAGAAGAAATCAGCAAAGTACGCTCTCAATTAAATCAAGATTAACGAAAGGAAAACATTATGTTAATTCTCATACTTTTATTATTTACCCTTACTTATCTTATTATAAGTTATTTAAGTATATATCAACTACATACAATGCTTACTCAAGCTTTAAGATTCATAATGGGACTCATGCTTATAGTATTTCTTGGTAGTATCGTGTTTGGATTCTCCATACAAATTTGGTGGATTGTAGCAGTTCTTGTTTGTTTAGTCATTAACATAGAAATTACAGCATTCAAATATCGAATTAAAGATAAAAAAGCAACCAAGTTATTGAATTATATGACAATATTCATACTTATTATTTATGTCATATTATTATTTATTACTTTTTAGAATGACATTGTGGGTGGGACAACGAAATCTTTTTTATAAAATTAGATTTCTGTCCCACCCCTTTTTTATTTATATAAATGAGCAAGTTCTTGTAACCTTGAAGCACCTTCTGACAATTCTGAATCACTTAAAGCTAATGATATTCTTACATAGTCCTTCCCATTATCACCAAACGGAATGCCTGGTGCCACTAAAATGGATTGTTCTTTCAAGAGATATTCGACGAACGCTTCTCCATCATATTTAGGTGGAGTCTGTAACCATAAGAATATACCACCTTTCATTGGTTCAAAAGGTAAATTGGCTTCTCTTAAAGATGCTTCAAATTTATTTCTTCTGTTTTTAAAAATTTCATTTTGCTTAATAAGAAAATCATCACATTCATTTAAAGCGACCGTACTAGCATCTTGTAAAGCACCAAACATACCAGCATGAGTATGTGTTTGATACTTTTTCAAGGCAGCTATCATTTCTTTATTACCTACTGCAAATCCAACCCTATAACCTGACATATTATAACCTTTAGACAGCGAATATACTTCTATTGCAGTGTCTTTTGCACCTTCTGACTGAAGAATACTTGGATTTTTCTTATCAAATCCAAATGCACTATACGCAAAGTCATGTACGATATTCGTTTGACTATTCTTAAATCTATTGATAGTATCATCAAAAAATTGTTTACTAGCTACAGAACCAGTCGGATTGTTTGGGTACGTTAAATAAATAAGTTTTGTCTTATCTATAATTTCATCCTCTACATTATCCCATATAGGTAAGTAGTGATTTTCAGAAGTTAATTCTAAAGAATACGGCTTGGCTCTAGCAAGTAATACACCAGCTAAATAATCTGTATATCCTGGATTTGGCAATAATACATAATCATCAGGTTCAACAACACAAAGAGGTAATTCAACTAATCCATTTTTCGTACCAAACAAAATACATACTTCCTCTTCTTTATCTAACGTCACATCATAATGCCTTTTATAAAAATCAACGATAGCTTGTTTAAAAGCATCTTTACCATGAAATGCACCATATTTTTGATTTTCAGTTTTTTGAATAGCATTAATAAATTCATCAACAATAACTTTAGGTGTTTCACCATCAGGTATTCCTACAGCCATATTTATAAGAGGTAGTGGACCATGTTCAACCTTACGCCCCATTGTCTTTCCAAAGTAACTGTCTGGTATTTCTGATAATAGTTTTGATATCGGCACAGTAACGACTCCTCAAAATTAAAATTTTCTGACTAAAATTGTATATGAATATATTCTATCAAAGTATGAAAGTCGTACAAGCTTTTTCTTATTAACGTACTAAGAAATAAATAATAGAAAATATAAAACCTCTCAATCCAGCAAGCGGATTGAGAGGTTAAAGTTTAGTCTATTTGTTCTTTAGAACCTTTAAATATTTTCTTTTTAAATTTCATAATAATTTCATAAGAGATTGGTACTACAAGTAAAGTTAAAATTGTAGATGAAATTAATCCACCGATTACTGTAATTGCTAATGCTTTAGAAATTAATACTGAACTACCTCCACCAAATAATAGTGGCACTAGTGCTCCTATTGTAGCGATTGCAGTCATGAGAATAGGTCTTAAACGGGTACCAGCCGCTTCAATTAATGCTTCCCTTGTTGACATTCCTGCTTGTTCCATATTAATTACTCTATCAATTAATACAATAGCATTGGTTACAACGATACCGATTAACATCAACATACCGATCATACTTGGTACTGAGATCGTTTCTTGAGTTACTAATAGTCCGACGATTACACCAATTATAGATACTGGTAATGAGAATAATATAGCAAATGGTGCTAATCCACCTTTGAATGTTAATACAATAACTAAGTAGACAATAAGAATTGCTGCCGCCATTGCCAATACTAACTGTTCTATTGCTTCATTAATATCATCATTCGTACCACCAACATTTAAATCTACATCAGAAGGTGTATCGATATTTGATACTTTTTGATTTACATCTGTTGTTACTTTTGCAACATCATCTGCTGTAATTTTAGCATCTACAGATACTGAGATTTTATCATTTTCTCTAGTAATTGTATCCGGTGAAGTTGTTTTTTCTAGTGTTGCGATATCACTCAATGTAACATCTTTTCCTAATGGTGAAGTGATTTTTGTATCTTTCAACTTCTCTTCTGACCAATCTGTTTCTTCTTTCTTAGTCAGTTTTACATCAATAGACTTACCATCATCATTTAATTTAGTTACAACTTTATCTTGAGTTGTTTGATTAAGCGTCATTGCTATTTGACCTGCGGATAGTCCTAGCTTACTCGCTTT
This sequence comes from Mammaliicoccus fleurettii, assembly GCF_003970575.1. Taxonomy (GTDB): domain Bacteria; phylum Bacillota; class Bacilli; order Staphylococcales; family Staphylococcaceae; genus Mammaliicoccus; species Mammaliicoccus fleurettii. The sequence continues at coordinate 33,582 of NZ_RXWZ01000031.1, read as the reverse complement.
ATTTTGATCCACTTTTACATCGTATTGCTCGTATGACTCTGAAAGGTTTGAACTAACATTTTCAACACCTTTAACTTTCTTCATTTCATTTTCAACATCTTTAACTGTTCCTTCTATTGATTCTGTAGATGGTCCAGAAACATTCACTGAAACTTCATTAGCTGTTCCACCAGTTGAAAAGTCTTGTTGTTTCCATTCACCTTTATGGTTTAATGAGCCTACATGGTCCATTACATCTTTACCAACTTTATCCCAATTAGGTGTGTCTTTATCATACTTCACCATTAAAGCCATATCATTTTTAGCAGATGGATTGAATGGATTTTCCCCACCTACACTGTATTGTACAAACTCTACATTTTTATCTTTTGATAAATATTTCTCAGCTTGTTCTCCATTTTTTACTACTTGTTCTTCTTTCTCACCTGGAGATGGTTTATATGTGAGAGCTAACATTTTGTCTTCGCCTGTATCAATGAATGATTTACCTATATAAGGTGTAAATACAAGTGCAATACTTGCAACTACAAGTACTATACTCAATAAGATAACTAACCATTTATGATTTAAATTCCATTTCAAAATACCTTTATATTTATTCGCTAACCACTGACCTTTTTCTTTCTTCGCCTTTTTAATACCATTTCTAAAGAATATGTGTGATAACACAGGTACAATAGTTAATGCTATAAGCAGTGAAGCTAATAAACTAAATGCAACTGCTAAAGCAAATGGTCTAAACATTTCACCTATTTGACCTGTTACAAATGCTAATGGTAAGAACACAACTATTGTAACGATAGTTGAAGACATGATCGGAATAAACATTTCTTTTGTTGCACTTGTTATGAGTTTACTACCTCTTAATGTTTCACCTTTATCTGACATTCTCCGATATATATTTTCTATAACAACAATGGAATCATCTATAACTCGTCCAATTGCAACTGTTAATGCTCCTAATGTTAAAATATTGAGCGAAACATCCATTGCCTTTAATCCTATTAATGCCATTAATAATGACATTGGAATTGAAACCATTGCTATAATGGTAGACTTAATATCTCTTAAGAAGAATAAGATAATAATAACTGCCACGATTGAACCAATTAAAGCTTTTTCTACCATGGTAGACACTGAATCTTTGATCGTAGATGCTGTTTCCATTAACTGAACAGATTCTATATTTTTATGATCTTTTTTATATGCTTCTACTTCTTTATCTACGTTATCTACTACGTCTACTAAGTTTGCATCAGTTGCCTTTGTAACTTGTAATGCTAATGCATCTTTACCGTTTGTTTTAGAGATTGAGTCACGTTTTTTCTCTTTTTTCACGTCTGCAATGTCTGATAATTTAACAGATGGGATACTTGGAGATGCGCTTGATTCTTCATCACCTGATTGACTAGCTTGTTGTGCTTGACCTACATCACCTTGTGAAGCTTGTTGGCCTCCACTAGACGCGCCACCAGTCATTGGAATTTCTAAATCATTTAATGCTTTTATTGAAGTAAATCTACCATCAACTACAATAGATTTTAAATCATCACCAAAAGTATATAAGCCCAGTGGTGATTCTTTTGTCGCACCATCAATATATTGTAGTACTTCATCTTCACTCATGCCGCGTTTTGTTAATTCATTTTGATCAAATTCTAAATTGACTTCTTCTAAAGTTTGACCAGATAATGAAACACTCTGTACACCATCAACTTTTTCAAGCTTCGGAATTAAGTCTGATTGCATTTGTTTTGTAGCTTTTTCTAAATTATTGTTCTTATCAGAAATAGAGTAACTTACGACTGGGAATGAATACATAGACATTCTACTCATGTCAGGGTCTTGTACACCTTCTGGTAAATCAAGTGCCTCTAATTTCTTTCTTAATTCTGTTTCTGCTTCATCCATGTCTGTTTGGTATGTATATTCTAACGTAATTGCTGAAGCATTTTCTAAAGATTGACTTGTTACATTTTGTACACCTTCCAGATTTTGTACTTCTTTCTCAACTGGTTCAGTTACATTCTCCAAAACACTTTCAGGCGTTGCTCCTGGATAAGGTGTTGTAACTGTAATAACAGGTGTCGTTACATCCGGTAATAACTCTAGTTTCATTTTAAAAGCTGAATATATTCCACCAAGCAATATAATAATCGTCATTAACAAAATTGCGAACTTATTATTCAGCGAAAACTTAATCATTTTTTGGACCACTCAATTTCCTCCTATTTCTACTTTTGTAAATTATTTTATATTAAATTTCATTGTAATAACACCTTTACAGAAAGAAAGCACTAAAATTTAAATAATTTAAAGTTTTAGTGCTTTTAATCTATATTAGTTTCTTTTGATTTTCTTTTCTATTTTTCGCTTATAAGTTGTAAAAGCTGGCTTAACCTTTTCTATTGCTGTATATAATGGTCTGTTCAGTACATAATCGAACTCACCAATCTTCTCACTTAAGTATGTTCCCCATACTCTCTTGAATGCCCATAAACCATAATGTTCGTGATCTTGATCTGGGTCGTTGTCTGTACCACCAAAATCAAATTTATCAGCACCTTTTTCTTTAGCAAAACGCATCATTTCGATTATCATACGGTGATTTGGTAAAAACTCACGATATTCATTAGATGAAGCTCCATATAAGTAATACGATTTCTTACCGGAGAAGATAAGTATTCCACCAGATAAATAAACACCATCTGGCTTTTTCTCTTTTAATTCTTCCATTTCTTGAATACGCTTTTCGTAATTACCTAATTTTTCATCAGCATCATTCAATTGGTTAACAACTTTTTTAGTTTGTCTTCTACCTTCAAGTTTTTCTTTTTCTTCTAATAATGCATCTCTTTCTTTAAATAAATCCTCCAACACATTATCAGGTACAACTTTCACTAAAAATATTTCACAGTCTCCATCAGGATGTAAGTGATCATAAATATTCTCAAAATAAGACACATCTCTCGTTAAGAAGTTGTCTCTTTCTCCTGTTTCTTCCATGATTTGAGCGAAGATTTTTAAATCATCACGATTCCCGATAATTAACTCTGTTCCTCGTTTTAAAGAGTTTCTTACACGTGAGCGATTTCTTTTATCAAAACTTTGCATTAAATCTTCTTCAGATTGATCAATTTTAGTAATCATTGTCATACGTGGTTGAATATAAGTCTTACTTAATCCATCTTCAAATCCTTTATGTTCAAATCCTAAAGAAGTTAAATACTCAAGTACGCCTTCTGATTGGTCCACTTCTATATCTGGATCAATTTTGATTGCATAACTTTTTTCATGTCTAGCCATCTCTTTAGACAATTCAAAAAGTACTTTAACAGAAGTTTCGTCTTTATAATCTACAACAAATCCTCTAGATATATAACATAAAGTATATGGTAATTTTGGTACTTTTTTAAATAATAGTTGTGCAACTCCTGTTAACGTTTCGCCGTCACCAACAGCAATACGACGAGAATACCAACCTGTAAGCTTTTTGGATTCTGCCCACTTTGTAAGTTGCAACATATCACCATTTGGATGTTGCTTTACAAATTCATCATGTTGCTCATGAGTGATATTCATTTTCTTTATCGTCATTTATAAATCTCCTTTTTATCAATTCGTCTCTCAATTATACAATGAAACATACTACAATTTCACGCAAAAGCCCATTATTTGTTATACTTGTTTCATAAACCATACAGTTAGGATTGAAATACATGAGACAATTATTTCTATCATTTTTTATTATCCTAAATATTATATTGATTATCATTAGCCTTAACTTTGATGTCACTATTAATTATTTAAGTTATCGTATTATAGTTGTAGCTTTTACATTCTTATTAAGCATCGTATTTATACTTGAAAATGCTCGAAAATCCGTTTTATTTATAGCCATTCTCAGTACTATTATAGCATTAATCCATTTATCACTAATTATTCAAAGTGTTTACGTTAATGTTTATGCAAATTAAGTTTAAATAAATAATACGCGCCTTTTAAAAAATGCGCGTTTCTTATCTCTATTACGTTGTTCTAAAAACTCTACTATTTATGAAATATAATATTATCAATAAAATAGACACAATAATAATCGTAAACACATAAGGAAATACATCCTGTTCTCCTCTAATCCCTACTAACGGTGATACTAAGCCACCAAATAAGAATTGAGATAATCCTAATAAGCTAGCTGCACTACCTGCCCCGCCTTTATTGTTAGCCATAGCAATCGAAAATCCAGTCGTCCCAATTGCTGAAACCGGACTAACTAGAATAAAGAATCCAATTATTAACAGCCATAGTGGCCATCCATTTATCAAAGTTATTGACACAATGACAACACCTACTATTTGTATCATACCGAATAAACGCATTAATAAGTGTTCATCATAATAATCAACTAGTTTATTAATGACTTGTCCTGATAATATTAATCCAAGTCCGTTAAAAGCAAACATCCAACTAAATGCGAGTGGTGAAATATGATATACAGACTGTGTGATAAATGATGAAGCGGATATGTAACTAAAAAGTAATGCATATGTACAACCTTGAATAAATAAAGGTAATAAAAACTTTGGACTTTGTAACAAGTTTTTAAAATCATTTAAAACTTCACTTATTCTGCCTGATGAACGTTTCTCTTCCGGTAAAGATTCCGTTAATTTGATTGATGACAAACTAAACATAATTAATCCAAACACTGTCAAAAGAATAAACACCATTTTCCAAGTTGAAAATGATAAAATAACGCCTCCTAATACTGGCGCTAATATCGGCGCTACACCATTCACTAACATCAATATAGCTAAAAATTTCGTCAGTGCTTTACCTGTATATAAGTCGCTTGATATTGCCCGGGAAATAACCGCTCCAGCTCCACCTGTAAATCCTTGAATAAATCTAAGTGCCATCATGATGTATATATTCGGTGCAAACACACATAAAACTGATGCAATCGTATAAACAATTAAAGCAACCATTAGTGGTTTTTTTCTTCCAATAAAGTCTGAAAGTGGTCCGACAAAGACTTGTCCAATCGCTAGACCAATCATAAATAATGTTAATGTTAACTGAGTATTAGAAGTTGTCGTATCAAAGTCGTGACTAATTTCAGGTAACGCTGGTAAATACATATCAATCGAAAATGGCCCAAATGCTGTTAATAAACCTAAAATCACTATTAAAAATAGTGAGGGCTTTGTCATCTTTTGTTCATTCATGAAATACGCTCCTTTTATCACTCTTACCTTTCATTATATGCTTATCAAAATTCAAAAGGCAATGTAAATATAATCAATTATTAAATTGCTTTACTTTCACTATGTCATCATTCAAAATATAATAAGAAACTTAGAATCGGAGTGGAATCATGAACATCTTTTTAACTGGTGCAACGGGTTTTGTAGGTGCTGAATTAATAAAATCACTTTCAAAAGATGCACAGAAACATTTTTACATTTTATACAGATCTGAACAGAAAAAAACATTACTATTAGAAAAATTAGACCCTCAATTTCATTCAAGAATCCATTTTATTCACGGGGACATTACAAATGAATTTTGTGGAGTTAATGATCAAGTCATAAGTAATTTACCTCAAATGGATAAGTTTTATCACTTAGCTGCATTAGTCAAATTCAACTTTGAATTAGCAAATGAACTTTATCAAATCAACTACATTGGAACAAAGCATGCTTTGGATTTAGCTGAACGATTACATACTAAACATTTTATTTATGTATCAACAGCCTATACAGTCGGAGAGAAAAACAAAGCCGAAGAAACATTACATTCACTTGAGTCACCTACACATAATCCATACGAAGCTACAAAAATAAGAGCAGAACATATCGTAGCACAACGAGAAACGATGGCAACTTCAATTATTAGACCAGCCATTGTTATAGGAGACTCTAAAACTGGAGAAGCAGATTCAAACTTTACTTTATATGGCTTTATGAAAGCATTAAAAGTTTTCAAAAGAAAAATAGAAAGACAACATGACAACAAAATTTATAGACTGTTTGGAAATGCGAGCCATACTTCAAATTTTGTGCCAGTCGATTATGTTGTTGACGTATTAACTGTAGCTAGTGATTACGCTGAAAACCATAAAATATATCATGCTACAAATAATCATCCACCATCGAATGAATTTATATTCCAAACAATAAAAAAACATTTAGACTTTCAACAATTAGAAGTTGCCCCACTTTCTGAAATCAACACAATCACAGATGATGAAAGAGTGCTTAATAGTTTTATTGATGTATTTGCGCCATATTTCTCGAAATCAATAGAATTTAATGATGATAATACAGCAGCAATGATGCAAAAAGCAGGACAAAGCACTTTAAAACTTTCTGAAGATACATTAGATATGATAATAGGAAAGTATTTTAATAAGTAGTCGTTGAAGATATCAGACAGAATGATATATGTATTGAACAAAAAGCTCGCCAATCCGTTATTTACAGTATACGGATTGGCGAGTTATTTATAATGTAAATTATATACTTTTTATCCACCTATATAATTCATATTAATTTTATTATTTTTACGTCTTGCAACAGTGGCTTCTGTACGTTCATCTGAATATTTATCAGCTCTTATATTCCACAAATGTTTCAAAGTAGCCAATAATTCAACATCTGTTTTATCGCTGCGTAGTTCCGACTTAATGTCATATCCATTTTTCTCAGCGAATAGACATCCATAAAATTTACCGTCTGAAGAAATTCTTGCTCTCGTACAAGAGGAGCAGAATGATGCTGACACACTTGTTATTAGCCCAAATTGGGCATGATTGTCTTTATGACGGTAGTAAGTTGCAACTTCACCGAAATAACTTGAATCAACTGGTTCAATATCAAATGATGATTCAATTTTATTCAGCATTTCTTTTTTCGTCACCACTTTATCAAAGTTCCATCCATTATCGTTTCCTACATCCATAAATTCAATAAATCTCACAATGATATTTTTATCTTTAAAATATTGTACAAGTGGCAATATTTCTTGGTCATTAACACCTTTTTGAATAACAACATTAACTTTGACTTTCAGACCAATACTTGTTGCGTAATCTATTTGTTCAAGTATTTGAGAAGCGGATATATTACGATTATTTATTGATTTAAACAAGTTATCATCTAATGCATCAATACTAACATTGACCCTTCTTAATCCCGCATTATACAAATTCAAACCATGTTTTTTTAACAAAAGGCCGTTTGTCGTTAACCCAATATCTTCAATGCCCTCTATGTTGTTTAATTCTTGAATCAATTTATATAAATTACGTCTTAGCAGTGGCTCTCCACCAGTAATTCTAATTTTTTGAACACCTAAAGAACTATACAATTTAGAAAGACGTACAATTTCTTCAAAACTTAACAATTCTTGTTTAGGTAAAAATACAAAATCATCACCAAAAATTTCTTTTGGCATACAATAATCACAGCGGAAATTACAACGATCAGTAACGGAAATTCTTAAATCCCTAATCGGTCTTCCTAATTTATCTTTGATAGGTTGATTCATCGTAACGCCTCCTTACCTAAACAATAGCTAAAGTTCGTTTTTTTCTAGGTCTTCAATGTAATTAATATTTTGATACCAGTTTGTTGGATCATTAACAAATTCTACATTTAACCACTGTGAAGGCTTATTTTGATATATTTTTTTCATTCTAAATTCTTCTTGATCTAGAGCATCTTTAATATCCTCTTCTACACGGTGACTGTAAAATGCTAATGTCGGCATCTTTTTACCATCAACTTCATATCCAGCAATATCTAACTGTTCTTCCATTACGCGCGAAATAAAAAATTGATACAAATAACTTATTGCTTTTTCTGTTATTTTTGGTGTATCACATGCAATAACAAAGTAGCATTCTGTATCATACTTCTTCATCACGCTGTAAATACCTCCTAAAGGTCCATTGTTCTCATACTCAGGCAAATCTACTACAATGTCTTGATAGTTGTTAAAAGAATCTTTTAAATCATCACTAGAACTTATGACAACTTTTTCGAATAAATTAGTTTGATTTAAAGTTTGAATGATTTTTTCGTAAAAGACTTCTCCTTCTATTGTAGCTAATGCTTTTGGTGAACCAAATCTACTGGATTTTCCTCCAGCTAGAATTATTGCTATCATTTTCTTTTTACCCTCCACTGACTGGTGGAATAAGTGCAACGATATCTTTATCAGATACAATAGCAGTATCTTGCACAAATTCCTCATTTACAGCAAGTTGAAAAGTTTCAGTTTCTAGTTCAGGATGCTTTTCAACTAAATATTGCTTAAATTTTAACACAGAGTAGTCATTGTTAAGAGAGATTTGCTCCTCATTTGTGTTTACTATTTCTTTTAAATGAGCAAAATACAATACTTTCATCATTCACCCTCCATTTTAATTGAAGAATGGTATTTTTTTTGACTTCCTTGCCATTCTTCTCCATCTTCCCATATTTCTTTCTTCCAAATGGGTACAATTTCTTTAATTCTTTCAATCGCATATTCATTTGCTTCGTACGCATCTTGTCTATGCGGTGAAGAAACGCTAATGACAACAGCAATATCAGAAATTTGTAACTCCCCAATTCTATGTGCTATCGCAACAATCGTTCCTGGCCATTTTTCATATATTTCATCACCAATTTGTGACAATTTCTTCTCAGCCATTGGTATATAAGCTTCATATGATAAATATTCTGTTTTAATACCTTTAGTCCATTCTCGAACGTGACCTGTGAATACAACTACTGCGCCTTGCTTCTCATTTAACGTCCATTCTCTATATTGTTCAGGATTGATAGGATCGTTAACAATTTCAAACTGCTTCATTTGTTCACCTACTCTTTTTCTATCCAATTTTGAAACCAGTCAATAAATGATTTGTTTTCCTTTTTATCAAAAGCATTTAGTATATAAATGACATTTTGCAGTTCATGCTCTAACCCATTTTCCCCATTTTGTAAAAGTACTTTTGGAAATTTCTCGTGTTTAAATCCCTCAATCAACAGTATATCTGGTTCAATAGATAAATCCTCATCTATTATCTGTTGTAGTGATTTATCTACTTTAGTAACTCTTTCTATTAATTGTTTACCTAATACAATGCTTTCCTCTGCACCACTTGATATGAATGATAAACTATCAACTTCTTTATGGTTCATTGAAATATCTTCTATACCATGGCCATGATGTTTGATAGTAGATACAGTCATTTTATTTTCATGACAAACTTTAATTAATTCATTTATTAAAGTTGTCTTACCACTATTTTTATATCCTACTACTTGTAATTGTTTCATAGATTTAATTCACTTTCATATGATAGATGATCGGTTAGTAATACTTTTACAGTATCACCTTTAGCATACCCTCTTGTTCCACTAGGTAAAATAATCATACCGTTACTATTTGCAATAGCGACAATTGCATTAGATTTATTGAAACCAGATGGCTCTACATATACACCTTCATTAGTGAAATGAGCCTTACCTCTTATAAATCTCGTAAACGGGTTAGCTTTCTTAAAATCTTCAGCAAGTATAGCATCAATAATAACCGGGTAAACTTCTTGAGCTGCCATCATTTTCTGGATAGTCGGCTTTGTAAACAATTGAAACCCTGAATAACATGCAGATGGATTACCAGACAAACCAAATAATATATTATGGTCTTTATAAGCTACTGTTGTTACGCTTCCCGGTCTCATTTGTACTTTGTTAAATAATACATTTGCACCGATAGCTTCATAAACTTTAGGTAAGTAATCAAAATCTCCTACAGATACACCACCAGTTGTAATCACAATATCATGCTCTGACATTGCTTTTTCAACTATATCTATACATCCTTTGAGATTATCTTCTTGTATTTGATATGTAGTTGCTTCAATGTTAATCCCTCTACATAATGATTCAATCATTGGACCGTTTGAATTTCTTATCTTTCCAGGTTCTAAAGGTTCATTTGGACCTACTAATTCACTTCCAGTTGCAATAATGGCAACTGTTGGTTTTTGATAAACTTTCACATTTTGATATCCAAATGTAGCTAAGACAGCAATGAATCCACTATTAATAAGTTTACCCTTGTTTAATACAATGTCATTTTCTTTACATTCTTCACCTTTAAATGCGATGTTTTCACCTTGTTTAAAAGACTTGCGTATCGTAAATCCTTTTTCATTTTCTGTCGTTTGCTCGAACATTACAACTGCGTCAGCACCATTTGGTATCGGTGCTCCAGTCATAATTCGAACTGCTTCGCCATTTTTTATTGTGACATCTGAAGCTGTTCCTGCTCCAATATGATCTATAACTTTAAATTGAATTCTATTATTACCATTAGCTCCTTGTGAATCTTTACTATTAATAGCAAAGCCGTCATAAGGTGATTTATCAAATCTAGGTATATCATACGTCGCTTTTACATCTTCAGCTAATATAGAATTTAAACTTTGTTCAATTGGTAACGTGCTTACTTCTTTATGTTTCACTATTTTTATAACACGTTCTATCGCTTCTTTAACAGGTATTGGTGTTCGCATTTCAACAGCCATTTATTAGCACTCCTTGTCATTTTTTCTTTGCTTACATGTTATAATATTTTTAAGAAAGGATGATTATAGTGTCTGATTTTACACATTTTAATGAGCATGGCCATGCAAAAATGGTTGATGTCTCTAATAAAGAAACAAGCACGCGTATTGCAATTGCAAACACTAGTATTAAAGTTAATCAAACAATTTATAACCAAATACAAAACGCAACAAATAAAAAGGGCGATGTACTCGGTACTGCACAAATTGCAGGTATTATGGCTGCTAAAAATACGAGCCAACTTATACCGATGTGCCATCCACTCCAATTAACCGGCATTGATATTTCATTTGACTGGGATAATGATAAGACATACACATTAAACATCTCTGCTACTGTTAAGACCAAAGGCCAAACAGGTGTAGAAATGGAAGCATTAACTGCTACTAGTGTTACTGCTTTAACAATTTATGATATGTGTAAAGCTGTTGATAAAGGTATGATAATCGGCGAAACATATCTATCACATAAATCTGGTGGCGTTAATGGCGACTTCAACCGACAATAATTACTTATTAAGCTCATGTACTAAATGATTGATTTCTTTAGTGATGAGCTTTTCCATTGCCAACTTGACAGCACCTGTTGATCCTGGGATGGATATAATGACTTGTCTTCCTTTAGTTCCAGCAATTGCTCTCGAAAGCAATGCTCTAGATCCTACATCTTCTGTATAACTTAAGTATCTAAATATTTCTCCAAAACCTTCAATTTCTTTATCTAATAATGGTTTAACCGCTTCTATCGTTACATCTCTTTGACTTATACCAGTTCCACCAGTAGTTATGATGACATCAACATCTGTATTCAACCACTTATTAATTTGATTTTGAATTTGTATGATATCATCTTTAACAATTTTATAATGATCGTTATGAACCTCAACGTTTAAATTTTTCAAATGTTGCTGAACAAGCTGGCCACCTTTATCAGTCTCTTTCGTTCTCGTATCACTCACAGTCAAAATAGCTACATTTATATTTCCGTCTATTCTATCAATGACACTCATCCCAACATCTCCTAACCAAACATATTCTCTACAAATTGTCTTCCTTCTTCTACTGAATCAATATCATGAATTAATAATCTCCCATTATTAAAAGCGACTACTCTATGATCATCATATAAATATTGAATCATATATGCATTTGATCTATGCAATAATCCATTCTTTGCTATAAATTTCTCAATTGCTGGACGGTTTAGCTTTTCATTAATATATTGAACCGTATGACGTCCACATAATTCAGTAATTTGTTGTTCTGATGCAGAAAGTTTAGAATATGTCGGATGATCACCACAAGTTTCACAATCATTCCGTCTCATTTGATCAAAACCAAATGTTTGATGCTCTCCATACCATACGTCTCCGTATGTGATTTTAGGTGTAAATTCAAATCCTGATAATATTTTTAAACCATCTGCGACTTGTAAGCTCGTAGCCATCGTTACAGCAGGATTTATTACGCCCACTGTGTCGCATGTTCTATTGATAACAGGTAATTGAGGGAGTACACAATCAAAGCAAGGTGTAACGCCTGGTATAAATGTAGCTTGAACATATGTTGATTCTAAACATGCACCGTATATCCAAGGTATGTTCATTTTATAAGCAAAGTCATTGATTATCAGTCTAGTATTAAAATTATCTGTTGCATCGATAATGATGTCAGAATATCTCGCTACTTCTTGTAATAACTTTGCATCACATTGAGCGATATAAGTTTTTATTTGAATGTCTTCACGTATCTTTTTTAAATGTCTTTCTGCAGCAACAACTTTAGGTAACATTTCTTTAATATCTTTTTCGACAAATAAAGTTTGTCTTTGTAAATTAGATGATTCTACATAATCTCGATCGATAATGTTTAATCTATTTACGCCTGATCTTGCAAATTGTTCCGCAACATGTGTGCCTAAAGCACCCATTCCTACTATAGTGACATTACTCTTTTCTATTTTTTCTTGTCCTTGTTCTCCAATTTTATCGAATAAAATTTGACGAGAATAACGTTCGTTCATTTTTATCAACCTTTCACGAATCTCTTTAACTCTATTATAGAATGAAAGCACTTTATCCTCAATTAATAGAGAACCTACTCTTACTTAAAAGAGCAGGTTATACTATTATAATATCCTTTTTTCTATTTTTGTCATATACATCATTGAGATAAGTGCAATTATTCCAGTTAAAGCTAACAAGAAAAATGCTAAATGATTTGAACCCATAAAGCTTGTAACGAACGAAATGATTAAAGGCGGGAAGAATCCACCAAGCCCTCCCATCATAGATACGACACCATTAACAACGCCTGCTTCTTTATTGAAATATGTAGGTACAAGTTTGAAAATCAAACCATTTCCAATACCGGCACAAATACTGATAGTTAAACATCCAATCGTAAATAGTAAAATATTATGTGCTATCGAAAGTATTAAAGCTCCTGAGATCATTCCAATGAAGAAAATTTTAAGAACATTTAAAGCGTTAAATTTATCGCCTAACATTCCCCCTATTGGTCTTAATAAAGTTGCTATAGCTATGAATACACCTGTTCTAATACCTGCGTCTACTTTATCTATTTCAAAATGATCAACTAAAAAGTTTGGTAAAAATAATCCAAATGCTACAAACGAACCAAAAGTGATAAAGTACCAGAAACTAAAGTAATGAAGCTTATAATTATTTATAACTTGTTTAGTTTGTGACACCATTGGTATTTTAACTTTAGGTTCATCTTTATCACCAAAAATAAACATTAACACTGCAAATAGAGCCATAATGATTAAATATAATTGCACAGTATGTTGCCAACCTATCGTACCAGCAATAGGTGGTGCTAAAAATGAAGAAACAGCTGTTCCTAAATTCCCCATTCCATATATACCATTCGCAAAACCATGTTTTTCTTTAGGATAATATTTAGGAATAGAAGTTACACCAACTGAAAATACTGCTCCACCAAGACCGATGAAGAAACCAGCCACCATTAAACCAGCTGTTGATTGCGCTTGACTCAAATAAAATACTGGAAATAATAAAATAACAAAACTGATTAAAAAGACTAGTCTAGAACCTAATAAATTTGTATAGTATCCAATTGGTATTCTCAAAAAGGAACCTAATATAACTGGTATCGCTAAAATAATTGCTTTTTGTCCTTCTTGCACATTAATGTCTTGCGTAATGTAAGGCATTAATGTGCTAATATACTCCAAACCATAAAACCTGCCATTAAACTCAAAGTTTGAAGCGGTAACTGAACTTTGCCTATGTTGTTTCTCATCTCTTTTCACCCTTTTTTTCATTTGAACTTTATTAACGTTCATTTCATGCTAATTGTAGGCTATTTGTGAAAAGATGCACATAAGGATATACCCTTAGAAAAATAAGTAAAATCCCTATATTACAAATGAGGTAAATTTCGTAATTTAAGCAAGGTTAAATTCATAACTTCTTTTGAGTTTATATTATATGGCCTGCGTGCTTATCTGCAATTTTGTCTAGATTTGTTAATTATAAAACTACATAATTTATTAATAAAAAAAGCCAGACGACTATGACGATATTAAATCGTTAGTTGTCTGGCTTATTCAATACTTTTTAAAAGTCTAATAATTTTTTCTTCATAGCATATTCAACGAGTTCAGGACGAGATTTTAAATCTAGTTTGTCCATAATGCGTGCTTTGTGTGCTTCTATCGTTTTGACTGAAACAAATAGTTTTTCAGCAATTTCTTTATTTCCAAATCCTTTTGCAATTAAAGGAAGGATCTCTAATTCTCTTTGAGATAATATTTTAAATGGATCAGAATGATGCACGCCATCTTGTTTAGGATTAACTAATTCATTTACTAATGAACTTGTAACTTTTGAATCTATATACATGTTTCCTCTATGAATTGTTCTGACTGCATTTATTAATTCTTCATCTGGCGCATTTTTTAATATATAGCCTTTTGCACCACTTCTTAGAACATGGAATAAATATTCTTCATCATCAAACATCGTTAATATTAATATTTTTGTATTTTTAAAATCATCCGAAATCTTTCCTGTCGCTATTAGACCTGATTCTCCTGGAGGCATGCTCAAATCCATTATTAGGACGTCTGGTTCATGTTTTGCCACCATTTGATATGCTTCTATCCCGTCAGCAGCTGTAGCTACTACTTCCATATCTTCTTGATAATTTAATATCATTGAAAAACCAGTTCTCACTACTGCATGATCGTCTGCAATTACGAGTTTCATGTTTCTTCCCCCACTGTTATCCTATTGGCACATTTAATTTTACATTCGTGCCTTTTCCCAGTTTACTTTCGATATTAATTTTACCACCAACAATTTCAGCACGTTCTTTCATGCCATAAATACCAAGTCCTGAACCTTTTGGCTCACTACCCAATACAAAGCCATTGCCTTGATCTGCAATTTCAACTTCAATCATTTGACCATCACATGTCATATGGACATCCACACTATCTACATTAGCATATTTTAATGAATTAAATACGGCTTCTTGCACAATTCTATAAACGACAGTCTCTATTTCTGGATTAAAGCGTTTAATTGATGAATCATAATGATAAAGAACCGAAAATCCAAAATTTTTCACAAGCTGTTTAAAGTATGATTTAAATGCTGCATTTAAGCCTAAATCATCTAGAGACGATGGTCTTAATTCTAATGATAAATTTCGAATGTCATCAATCAATCTAGACATTAAACTTTCAATTTGTTGTGACTGTAACTTTAATTGGTCAATGTCATCTTGATACTTGAGTAATCTTAATTCAACACTAACATTTAATAATTCTTGGACAACTCCATCGTGTAATTCTCTTGAAATACGTTTACGTTCATTTTCTTGTGCTGAAATTGTTTTTTGCATCATTGTTTGTTGATGAAGTTTTTGTTGTCTCTCAATTTGTGGTGACACATTTTGTAAAGTATAAACTTTAACATCATCTTCTTGGCTAATTGTTTGGTAAGTTGCTGTAAATGGTTCAACTGTGCCGCTATTTGTTTGCATAAATACTTGGAAACTCGTGTTACCAATTTTTGAAGATTCTAAAAAACAATCTTTACATGATTGAAGCGCATACTCATTAGAATAACCTTCACAACGACTACATATCGCATGCGCTAACGATGGTTGATTATCTTTTGAGATCACTCTTCTAGCAGCTTGATTCATATTTATAATTTGGCCATTACTATTTAAAAACACGATCATCTCGCTCGTTTTCTCGTAGTACTGTTTTAATATATTCGTCAAGATGGATGAATCTTGTGAACTCATGAATTAATCATATCCTTTCCATAAAATGGTCCAAAACGTGTGAACTGGTCAATATCAATTTCAGGTAATGGTTTGTTGTCTCGTTGCCCAGATAAGAGGACACCACAAACTCTATTGTGTTTCCATAAAGGCATGGCTATAAGTGCTGTGAGTTGTTCACTTTGAATTATTGGATAGTTGAACAATTGATCGTTATATGGACTTTCTTCTATATTATTAATAATGATTGGTTTCCCACTTTTCATTACTATTCCCGCTATGCCTCTGCCCGTTCTTAATTCGATGTTTTTATATCTATGATTCAGATTTCCAGACACATATTGCCACTTTATGTGACATAGCGCAGACTGTTCTGAAGACATGGCTAATCCTACAAAATCAAAATCATACGTATTACGAATTTGATTAAGTTGTTCCTGAAAATTAAAATCATTAGACATATTATCACACCTCAATCCATTTTAAGTATATTTTAATTCGTTTTATGTTTTCTGTAAATAATATAGCTTCTACCAAAGTAATTTATAGGCACACTCCAAACATGTACCAATCTAGTGAATGGCCAAATACTTGTAATTAATAAACCTAAAATAATATGCGCTTTAAATGTCAACGGTACATTTGTCATTAATGAAGCATCAGGATTAAAAATTAATAATCCTCTAAACCATACTGATATCGTTTGTCTGTAATCAAATTCAGGCGTTGTTGCATTTGTCCATAGTGTTGCAACACAGCCCATCACTACGATTACTAACAATAATATATTTACAATAATATCTGATGCTGAGCTTAACCTTCTTACATTATCTTTTGTTATTCTTCTAGAAGTTAACAAAAACATTCCAATTAAAGTCGCAATTCCGAATAAACTTCCGATATATACTGCACCAATATGATACATATGGTCACTTACACCAATAGCATTTAACCATTCAGCAGGTATACCCAATCCAACAATATGACCACAAATTACAGGAATGATACCTAGATGAAACAGAATACTTCCCCACATTAAATGTTTTTTCTCTATAAATTCACTTGATTTTGCTGTCCAAGAAAATTGATCATATTTAAACCTAAAGATATGACCTACAATAAATATCGCAACACATAAATAAGGAAATATAACCCATATAAATTGATTAATCACAATTCGTCACCTTCTCTTGTTCTACCAGACATGATTTTAAAGTTTCTCGTAATGCTTTTATAAGGTGGAAATATGGACTATTTTGTTCTCCTAATGCTTTTAATAATTCAAAAGTACCATCCTCTATTACCATCACTACAAGTGTTAAACTTTCTTGTGCTCTACTGTCACCTCTCCATTCTGCAGCATATAAAAACTCCAGCATAAGAGGTAAAAAGTCTGACAGTTCACTTTTAGGCATTTCTAAACCAAACATTTCATACAAAACTTTCAATCTTGCTAACATTTGACCTCTTTCTTTTTGTTCAGTTAATTTATTATATGTCATATATAAAGTTGTCTTCTTTTCAAAATCAAAAGTTCTTGTATACACTTCTTGAATATCATCTAACGATATATCGTGCATGTTTGTCCAATATTGTTGAACTTCTTCATATCCTGGATGTTGTTCATTAAATGCTTTTTTAAATGCTTTAGGATGGAAATCTAATTTTTCTGGATAAGTTAATTGATTACTGAAGAATCCAAAGCTTTCTTTTAATTGATATAAGGCATTTAAATTAATCACGGAAAATCCCTCCATAGAAGTTTTCGTTATAAATCTCTTGTCCAGATTTATTTTCTGGTAAGCTCTGAACACCACAACCATCACAATTAGAACCGAACATTTCGTCTCCATACCCTTGACTTCCTTGCGCTCTATACGTATCCATGTATCCCTCTTTATGAGAAGTCGGAACTACGAAACGGTCTTCATGTTTCGCAATAGCAAGCAATCGATACATATCATTCGTTTGTCTTTCTGATAGGCCAACACGACTTAATCTAGAAGTATCGAATTCTTTACCACTTGATTTAGCTCTCATATAGCTACGCATCATTGCCATTTTTTGCAATGCATTTTTAACTGTTTTCGTATCTCCAGCAGTTAACATATTAGCTAAATACTGAACTGGCAATCTCATTTCTTCAATTGCAGGGAAGATCATATCTGGATTTCTAATAGAATCTTTACCTTCAAAGTAATTCATAATAGGACTTAATGGTGGGCAATACCAAACCATTGGCAACGTTCTATATTCTGGATGTAAAGGAAACGCTAATTTATATTCAATAGCTAATTTATATACTGGTGAATTTTGAGCCGCTTCAATCCAATCTTGAGATATGCCATCTTTTTCAGCTTGTTGTATAATATCTTCATCATATGGATCTAAAAATAAATCAAGTTGGTTTTGATATAAATCTTGTTCATTCTCAGCTGAAGCCGCTTCTTGAACTTTATCTGCATCATAAAGTAGCACACCTAAATAACGCATACGTCCAGTACAAGTTTCAGAACATACAGTTGGTAAGCCAGCTTCAACTCTAGGGAAACAGAATGTACATTTTTCAGCTTTATTTGTCTTCCAATTAAAATACACTTTTTTATATGGACAGCCTGTCATACAATGTCTCCAACCTCGACATGCATCTTGGTCTACCAATACAATTCCATCTTCATCTCTTTTATACATTGCGCCTGAAGGACATGATGCAACACAACTCGGATTTAAACAGTGTTCACATAATCTAGGTAAATACATCATAAAAGTTTGATCAAAATTAAATTTAATTTCTTCTTCTATTTTTTGAATGTTAGGATCAGTAGGGCCAGTTACATGTCCACCTGCTAAATCATCTTCCCAGTTAGGACCCCATTTAATATCTAATTTTTTACCTGAAATAACTGATTCTGCTTTTGCAACTGGTGAAAGTTTACTTTCTTTAGCTGTTGTTAAATGATTATAATTGTATGTCCAAGGTTCGTAATAATCTTTCATTTCTGGCATATCTGGGTTATAAAATATTTTACCAAGTGCCATTTTAGACAATTTGCTACCTGATTTTAATTCTAATTTCCCTTTTTTATTAAGCGTCCAACCGCCTTTATATGTTTCTTGGTCTTCCCATCTTTTTGGATAACCTATTCCCGGTTTCGTTTCAACATTATTAAACCAAATATATTCAGCACCAGGTCTGTTCGTCCATGTACTTTTACACGTTACACTACATGTATGACACCCTATACATTTATCTAAATTCATAACCATAGCTACTTGAGCTTTAATCTTCAAGCCAATCTACCTCCTTCATTTTTCTAACTGCAACATATACATCTCTTTGGTTACCGATAGGACCATAGTAATTAAAACCGTAACTAATTTGAGCGTAACCACCGACTAATTGCGTTGGTTTTAAATGTATGCGGGTTGGTGCATTATGTGATCCACCACGAGTATCAGTTATTTCTGAACCTGGTGTTTCAATATGTTTGTCTTGTGCATGATACATAAACATTGTTCCTCTAGGCATTCTATGTGATACAACTGCTCTTGCTGTTACAACACCATTTCTGTTATATACTTCAAGCCAATCATTATCATTAATGTCATTTGCTATTGCGTCTTCTTTAGAAATCCAAACTGTTGGACCACCTCTAAATAATGTCAACATATGCAAGTTATCTTGATAAGTTGAATGTATATTCCACTTCCCGTGAGGTGTTAAGTATCTTAATACAAGTGTATCCACGCCACCTTTTATTTGTTTGTCTTTCGTTCCGAATACCATTGGCGGTAATGTCGGTTTATAAACTGGTAAGTTCTCACCAAACTGTAAAAATACTTCGTGATCAATATAGTAACTTTGTCTACCAGTTAATGTTCTAAATGGTACATATCGTTCAATATTAGTTGTAAAAGGAGAATATCTTCTGCCTAGTTTATTAGACCCCGGAAAGACTGCTGTTGGTATAACTTCTCTTGGTTGAGCCGTAATATTTTGGAATGTGATTTTTTCAGAAGCTCGTTCTGCTGAAATATCTTTTAAAGGCATACCAGTTTGTTCTTCCAAGTCATCATATGATTTTTGCGATACTTTACCATTCGAAGCTGATGAAACGTTTAATATAACATCTGCTACTTTTCTTGCTGTATCCATTCTTGGTAAACCATTCTTAACTGTGTCATCTTCCCACGTATCTAACATAATTTTTAATTCATCATATTGTTCTTTAACTGAAAAGCTTACGCCATGAGCATCTATTTTTCCTTTTTCTAATAATGGTCCCACTGAAACGTACTTATCATAAATTGCTGTATAGTCTCTTTCTACTACTGCAAATCCTGGCATCGTTTTGCCTGGTATCGGTTCTATTTCACCTTTTGACCAGTCTTTTACAATACCGTATGGCGTTGAAATCTCTTGTTTAGAATCGTGTGCTAAAGGTGTTGTAACAACATCTTTAAATGTGCCTTTCATATGCGTCTTAGATAATTCTGAAACGGATTTAGACAATGTTTTAAAGATATCCCAATCCGTCTTAGATTCCCATAATGGATCTACTGCTGGATTAAATGGATGAATAAATGGATGCATATCTGTTGATGAGATATCATGCTTTTCATACCATGTTGCA
Organism: Mammaliicoccus fleurettii; assembly: GCF_003970575.1. Lineage (GTDB taxonomy): Bacteria > Bacillota > Bacilli > Staphylococcales > Staphylococcaceae > Mammaliicoccus > Mammaliicoccus fleurettii. The sequence continues at coordinate 13,035 of NZ_RXWZ01000031.1, read as the reverse complement.
GCAGGTAAAACGATATCTGCATATAAAGGTGTAGACGTCATTCTGAAGTCTATAGCGACTAATAAGTCTAACTTACCGTTTGTTTCTTCTCTCCAAATAATTTCTTCTGGCTTTTCTGTTTCATTAGGATTTGCTAACAAACCTGATTTAGCTCCTAATAAATGTTTCATAAAATATTCTTGTCCCTTAGCAGAACTTGAAATTAAATTTGAGCGCCAAACGAATAATGTCTTAGGATGATTTTGTTTAGCATCTGGATCTTCTATAGCAAACTTAGTCTTTTTATTTTTCACTGAATCTACAGCATTTTTAATGATTGTTTCGTTTGAATCATCTCCTGATTCTTTTGCTTCTTCACCAAACAATAAACTATTACAATCAAATTGTGGATATGAAGGCAACCACCCTAATCTTGCAGCCAATACATTGTAATCAGCAGGATGTTGATGTTTGAGTTCGTTAGATAAAGGTGATTGTAATTTATCTACACCTGATTCTTCATATTTCCATTGATCAGTAGCAAAATAGAACCAGCTGGTTGCATTCTGTAATCTAGGAGGACCTTGCCAGTCTTTTGCAAAAGCAATCGTTGACCAACCTTCAATAGGTCTACATTTTTCTTGGCCAACATAGTGTGCCCATCCGCCGCCGTTTACTCCTTGACATCCGCATAACATCACAAGATTTAAAATCGAACGGTATATTGTATCAGAGTTAAACCAATGATTTATTCCAGCACCCATAATAATCATCGAGCGTCCATTAGTATCAATTGCATTTTGAGCAAATTCTCTAGCAACTTGTGTAACAACTGATGATTTAACTCCTGTTATTTTTTCTTGCCATTTAGGAGAATACATTGAATTTTCATCTTCATAACTTGACGCTTCAAGTGGATGATCAAATCTTTTGATACCATATTGACTTGTCATTAAATCATATATAGTCGCTATATAAATTTTTTCTCCATGTTGATTTTCAATTTCTTTAGCTAAAATAGGTCTTTCAAAAATACCATTTCCTGAGTTATCAAAATATGGGAATTGTACAGTCATAATTTTTGAATTATAATCTTTTAACGTTAGAGCTGGATCAATAAATGTGCCATCTTCATTTTCTAAATTTAGATTCCACTTAGCACCTTCTTCATAACGTTGACCCATAGTTCCATTAGGTATCACAAGTTTCTCTGTATTTGCATCATAAACAACAGGTTTCCATTCAGCATGTTCTGTTTCCATACCAATATCACTTGATCTTAAAAATCTACCTGCTTTATAACCATCACCATGTTTTTCTAATTGAATAACAAATGGCATATCTGTATATTGTTTAGAATAATTTATAAACATTTCTTCTTTATTATCTTCGTAATATTCTTGAAGTATTACGTGTGTCATAGCTTGAGCCAATGCTGCATCAGTACCAGGATTTGGTGCTAACCAATTATCAGCAAATTTCACATTTTCCGCATAATCTGGTGCTACTGAAACAACTTTCGTACCTTTATAACGTACTTCAGTCATAAAATGCGCATCAGGTGTTCTTGTTAAAGGAACATTTGAACCCCACATAATAATATATCCAGCGTTATACCAATCACTTGATTCAGGTACATCTGTCTGTTCACCCCAAATTTGTGGAGAGGCTGGAGGTAAATCTGCATACCAATCATAAAAGCTCAACATTTCTCCACCCAATAAAGAGATAAAACGTGCACCAGAGGCATAGCTAATCATAGACATTGCAGGTATAGGTGTAAATCCAGCAATTCTATCTGGCCCAAACTTTTTAATAGTATATATAAGTTGTGCAGCAATAAGTTGTGTGACATCTCTCCAATTAACTCTTACGTGTCCACCTTTACCTCTAGCACTTTTATACATTTCAGCTTTAGTTTCATCTTCTACAATAGATGACCAAGCAACGACAGGATCACCATATTCACTTAAAGCAGCTTTCCATAATTTCCATAGTTTTCCCCTAACATAAGGAAATTTCACACGTAATGGACTATATTCATACCATGAAAAAGAAGCACCACGAGGACATCCCCTAGGTTCGAACTCTGGCATATCAGGTCCACAAGATGGATAATCAATCTGTTGGTTTTCCCAAGTTATAACACCATTTTTCACAAAAACTTTCCATGAACACGAACCCGTACAGTTAACACCATGAGTAGTTCTGACCACTTTGTCATGACTCCAACGTTCCCTATACATCTTTTCCCATTCTCTACTTTTCTCTTCTAAAATCGACCAGTTACCATTAAATTTCTCTGTTGGCTTAAAGAATTTCAAACCTAACTTAGACATAGATAGTACCTCCTAATATTTGCCCTTTATAAACTACTTAAATTGTAATTTTTTTCACAAACTTTTTATATTAGGGGATTACCTATACATTGTTACGAAATCCCTATTGTGTTAGTTATGACATTTTGTAAAGTATGTAAAAGTAATCTATATGATAGAAGAGTTATTTTTCTTAAGAGGTGTTGTTAGGGACATAATTCTGAGTAATGTCCCTAAGAGGTAGTGTTAGGGACACAATTACGAGTATTGTCCCTAAGAGGTATTGTTAAGGACATAATTACGAGTATTGTCCGTAAGAGGTGCTGTCGCTAAGGAGCACTATTCAGAATTCTGCCAGTTAGATCTTTCTAAGGAGCACTATTCGGAATTCTGCCAGTTAGAACTTTCTAAGGAGCATTATTCAGAATTTTGCCAGTTAGCTCAGTCTAAGGAGCACTATTCGGAATTTTGCTAGTTAGAACTTCCTAAGGAGCACTATTCAGAATTTTGCCAGTTAGCGCAGTCTTAGGAGCACTATTCGAAATTCTGCCAGTTAGAACTTTCTAAGGAGCACTATTCAGAATTTTGCCAGTTAGCGCAGTCTTAGGAACACTATTTATATTCAAAAATAAAAACCCCCAACCCGAAATATCGTTTCGGATTGGGGGATTTGCTTTATTAGATATATACTGATCTATACTATTTTATTTCAATTACTTCATCTGCTAGAGTTTGAACTTCTTTTTTTGAATGAGACACAAGTATAATTGGAATTTGCCATGTTTTAAATATATATTTTATAAGTTCCATACCTTCTTCTTTAGTTTCATCGTCTAAACTTGAAAATGGCTCGTCTAATAAAAGTAAGTTTGGCTTTACGCTGAGCACTCTACATAATGCAACTCTTTGTGATTCTCCACCTGACAACGTTGATGGATATTGGTTTAAGCAATTTGCTATACGTAAATGATTGATTAACTGCTCTGTTTCTTTATTTGGCGACTTCATATAATGTATATTTTCTTGTACGGTCATATGGGGAAATAGTTGATAATCTTGAAATAAATATCCAATTTTTCTATCTTGAACTTTTATAAGATGTTGTTGGAAACTTAATTTTTCTTTTTGAATTTCAATATTATATTCTTCCGCTTCTTCTAAACCAGCAATAATGTTTAATAACGTAGATTTACCTATACCTGATTTCCCTACTATGGCATAAATTTTAGGTTCTGTAGATTGGATATTTAATGTGATTGTTCTATTTTTAATTAGCTTTTTTATAAAAATTTTAATCATAAATACCTACTCCCACTTATGACTCTTTTGATTTAATAAATTGAGTGAACTGATTACGCATACCGCAAATGCTATGAGTACAATAACCCATAACCAAGCTTTATGTTCTTCACCAGCTTGTACTAAGAAATATATTTCTAAAGGAAGTGTGTTGGTTAATCCTGGTATGTAACCTGCCACCATAAGTGTTGCACCAAATTCTCCTAATCCTCTAGCAAAGCTCATTACAATTCCTGAGAAGATAGACCGTTTTGATAAAGGTAAGATAATTGTTCTAAATATTTTACCTTCACTCGCTCCCATTGTTCTTGCTGAGTTGAGCATTTTCGGATTAATTGATTGAAAGCCATTTATAACATGTTGATACATTAAAGGTAAACTTACGATCACTGCTGCAATTACTGCACCAACCCATGTAAAAATGACATTAATCTGAAACACATCATCTAAAAACTGTCCAAAAATCTTATTTTTAGAAAATACAATTAATAAAACAAATCCCATAACAGTTGGAGGTAAGACAATTGGTAGCATAATTACACTTTCAATAATTGGTTTTAATTTACCTTTATAGTTGAACATCAATTTAGCCAGAATTATACCTAAGATACATACGATGATTGTACTTATTAATGTTACTTTTATCGATATCCATAATGGCGTTAAATCTGGCATAGTCTTATCCCCTAACCTTCAAAGTGATATGCTTTAAATATTTCTTTTGCTTCTTTAGATTTTAAAAATTCAAACCATGCTTTTGCTTCTTTCTTATCTGTAACAAGTCCTGCTCTATATATAATTGGTTCATCTAATGGTGCATCTGCTAACTTAACTACATTATCTACTTTTTTATCTTTTCCTTTATACATATCAGTAGCATATACAAATCCAGCTTCAGCATTTTCTTTTTGGACGTAATTCAATACTTGTTTTACATCTTTTGCAAATACAAAAGTACTTGTCATACCTTCATATAAATCTTCTTTTTTCATATAATCTATCGCATAACGACCTGCTGGTACACTTTTCGCTTCTCCGATAGCTACTTTATCTGGTGAGCTAACGTCTCTTAATTCTTTAACAGTAGAATTCTTATATTTTATGATAATGAGTTTGTTTTTAGCATAATCATAAACCTTAGAAACTTTATTTTCATCTTGTAGTTTATCAATATCTGAAGTATTGGCAGACATCATAACGTCTACATCTGCTCCAGCTTCTACTTGTTTACGTAAACTACCTGAACCACCATAGTTAAATTTGATATTTGTATTAGGATGTTTTTTGTAAAATTCTTTTTCCAGTGCTTTCGTTACATCAGTTAAACTTGCTGCAGCTGACACAGTTAATGTCTTACTTTCAGATTCCTTTTTAACTTTATCTTGATTAGACTCTGTGTTACAGCCAGCTAATACTAATAATAAAGCTATTACTAACATTAATAATCTTTTCATTATTTTGTTCCTCTCTATAGTAAAGAATGTATAAGCTTAATTTACACCTTTCAATATGTTTATGAAACCCTTGTGTATATTTTTTCACAAATACTCCTTAAAATCTATCTTAATTTTTATAAATAGGCATTTCTCATTGATCTTTAAGGACACTCCCTTACTTTGTTATTATATAAAAATTTGCTAAAAGTTCTTTTTCTTTAACTATCAACCATTTATAAGTAATATTAACTTATCGAGAAATATATAAATGGGGAATATATATGAAAAATAATATGACTTATAATCAACCAATTTTAAAATTTAAAAACAATAAATTTATAGATACAACAGATTGTTACGTAAGTGAATTCCCTCTCACAATCATGATTAATGGCGAAGAGTTTGCTACTATTATTTGTTCACCAAATAATTTAAGAGAACTCGTTATTGGATTTATTGCATCAGAAGGTGTCATCATAAAAAAAGATGAAATTAAACAGATCTTAATAGATGATTCTAAAGGCTTTGCCCACGTAGAACTAACTAAAGAAATCAATCCTGATAATAAAAAGTATACACAACGAATGATTTCCTCTTGTTGTGGTAAAAGTAGAGCGTTTTATTTTAATAACGATGCCGTAACTGCTAAAGTATCTCAATCAAACTTAACCATTAGTCCTGAACAAGTTATAAACATGATGGATAAGCTACATACAGAAAGCAAGATATTCAAAGAAACCGGTGGATTGCACAATGCAGCTATAAGTGATGGACATTATTTTTATGAACACCGTTCTGATATCGGTAGACATAATGCCCTTGATAAGTTATTCGGTTATTGTATAGAACATGATATTCCTATACGAAATAAAGTACTTATATTTAGTGGTCGTATTTCCTCGGAAATATTAATTAAAGCAGCAAAAATTGGTGTAGGTATTATTTTATCAAAATCAGCTCCTACTAGTTTAGCAATTAACTTAGCAGAGGACTTAAATATAACAGCAGTAGGTTTTATTAGAGATGATAGCTTTAATGTTTATAGTCATTCAGAGAGAATCAATACAGATAATCAAGATTGAAAAAGCTTAATATAAGCATATTTTAATCTGTCATCTACTCCCAATATAAAGATTAGAGGCTCGGACAATTCATGTGTCCCAGCCTCTAGTCTTTATTCATATTCTTTAAGCGCTTCATATTGATAACCACTATATATATAACCTTGTTTGACGTACATATCTTTAGCAGTATCTTCACCATCCGCCACTAATATAATTGGCTTTTCTTTAGCAAAGTCTGCAACAAAAGCTTGCATCTTTGTACCTATACCTAACTTTCTATAGGATTCTCTTACAGCAAAGCTATCTAACTCTACATAAGTTTCATGATTCCAAATAAGTAATGTACCAGCTGGTTTACCTTTATAATATGCTAATACTTGAACAGGATTATCTTTATTTAATTGTTCTTTACTGACTTCAATTTTTAAATTTGCATAATCTGTACCGTATTTTTTATCATACTCATAAGAAAGATTTAAAAAATCAACAAGATTATCTTCATTAGTTGTTACAACATCAATATCATTATGATTTTTACTTATAAATTGCTTATCAGTATTAATATATAATTCGATCCAACTATATTCATAACCTGTTTCTTTTAAATACGCTCCTAAAGAATCATCTATCTTATGATTTTCAGGGAAGACAAATTTTAGAAACGGTTGTTCATGTTGATCATGTAATTTTTTTAACATCTGTTCATCTTTTTTGAATGTTTCCAAATCAGGCATGAGTTTGTATACTATTTTATTTGAATCATATTGAATATGCTTATCTAAAGTATGATATTGGATATATCGATCTGTTTCATTCAATACATCTCCATCTGTTACTATATCTATAAATGAAACCATGTTATTTCACCTCGTTAATTATTTCTTAACCTTTTAATTTCCGGTATGTTCTTTAAACTAAATAATAACATAGTTGCTAGTATTGCTTTAACAATATCTCCAGGAAGAAATGTAGCTGCTAATATGTATCTTTTTGAAATTGATATGTTCATAAATTCACCCATGAAAAATCCACCAATTAAGTTTAGTAATATTACCCCGATAATAATATTAACTGTTAATGCATATGTAAATGTTAACTTCTTCCACTTAAAATCTATAAATAAGCCAATTAAAAATGCAACAACTGGGTAACCAAATAAATATCCGGCAGATGGTCCGAAGAATACACCTAAACCACCTCTTCCACCAGATAACAATGGTAGACCTGTAGCAACAAGTAATAAGAATATAACAACACTTGTTGTACCTCTTTTATATCCAAGTAAACAACCTGCCAAAATAATACCAATATTTTGTAATACAATAGGAACTGGCATAAATGGTAGTGGTATTGGTGGTATAAATGCCAATACTGAAATAAATGCTGTAAACATTGCTATCATAACGATATCTTTAGTCTTCAATTTCTTCACTCCTAATATTAGATATCGATATTATACCACATTGTTAACTTCATTTAAATATAGGTTAACGATTAGTTGTAAAATGTTGAGACTGCTCCATACAATGCTGAATCATTACCTTTAGATGTTGTTTCAATAATTGCATGACCATAATTTTCAGGAAGATAATCGTCTATAAACGGTTCAATTAATCCAATTAGTCTTTCTTCTTGTTTAGATATTCCCCCACCAATTAAAATTAGTTCAGGATCAAACATGATTTGAATTTGAGCAATACCTTCCGCAACGTGATTCGCCCATTCTTTTAATATTTTCATAGCTTTTTCATCATTTGCGTGTGCTTTATTAAATAATTTTTCAACAGTAATAACTTCCTTATATTGTTCTTGAATGGAAGTTTTCAATGCTGTAGTTGATCCTCTATCTTCATATGTCTTACCCGTATTTTTATCATATAATAAATACCCGATCTCACATGCTCTATATTGTTTACCTTCTAATAATTTATCCTCGTAATACGCTCCACCAATTCCTGTACCTATCGTTAATAAAAATATAGATTTGACATCAGTATTGTAATCAATTAACTCACCTAATAATGCACTGGAAACATCATTGTTAATCTCAACATTTCCAGCGATATCTGTTAATGCTTTTTTAAAATTAGTACCATTATAGTACGGAATTGTCGGGCCAGCATATGTGATTTCCCCTTTTTTTGAATCTACAACACCAGCAGTAGATATACCAACATCAGGATTATTTAAGTTGAACTCTTGTTTATAAGTTTCGATAATTCTTATAACCTCTTTAACAATGCCTCTATCTTTATTATTTGGGGTCTTTACTTTTTGATAGCTATATAAATTTTGTTCTGAATCAATAACTCCAGCTTTTATAAAAGTGCCTCCAATATCTATTGCAATTTTCATAGTATCCTCCTATTTTGACAAATGTTGTGTCATCAACTCTTTCGCCAATTTAACATCTTTATTTGAGATGGCGTCTACAATTTGTTTATGTGTTTCACTCGTTTTGATATAGTCTATATCTTGCCCTTCTTCTTCAATATGATAGAAATACGATTGTATAACTGAGCTCAGTTGTTCAAATAATATATTGCCTGTTGAATGCAAGATAGATTGATGGAATGCTTTATCGTTTTCATAATGATTTTTTACTTCTTCTTTAACGATAGCTTTCATCTGACTTATATCTTTATCTAATTTAACAATCTCTTCGATAGCAGCACATTCAAATATAATTCTTAAGGAAAGTAAATCTTGTTTTGAACCATTAGCGACTTGAAAGCTAAACAAGAAACCTTCTACTAAACTCGAAACATCTGGTGCTTTAATTAAAGTTCCCCTTCCTTGTACTGTTTCTGTTACACCTGTATGTTCAAGATAACTCAAAGCTTCTCTCACAACTGATCGACTTACGCCATACATTTCTGTAAATGCCCTTTCTGTTGGCAATCGATCTCCTTCAGTTAAACCTTTATCTAAAATATATTGCTTAATTTCTTGTAAGACTTGAGATTTTAAACTTTGAACTTCTATTTTATTTAATTTACTCATCATTTTTGCTCCAATTCTTCTATCCATTCAATAACTCGAGACAGATGCCTATTAATAATTGCATGTGCTAAAGATAAATCTCTTGATTCTATCGCTTGTATAATTTCACCATGCTCTTTATAAGACTTTTCAATATCCTCTTTATCAACAATTTGATTAAACTGATTTTTATCGAAGTACTCTTTAATTACTTTACTCATCGTAATTAAAGTCTGGTTGTCAGTAAATAAAATAATCGTTTCATGAAAGGCAGAATCATATTGAGCTAATTTTTGAGATTGCTCAAGTGCATTATAGTAAATTTCGTTTATATTTCTTAGTTTCGTTGCATCGATTGGAATTTTATTCTCGATAATTAATCGTATCGCACCTAACTCTAATATTTTACGGACTTCTAACAATTCTTTTATTTTGAAGCCATGTACTTTCATATGAGATTCAAACAACATAGATAAATGGTTGTTTTTATCAGTAATGAACATTCCACTTCCTGACTTAACTTGTATAAGCCCACTTTGTTGCAATCGACTAATTGCTTCTCTCACTACAGTTCTACTAACACCAAGTTGCTCGATTAGCATTTTCTCTGAAGGCAGTTTATCTCCATTTTTAAATTGATGTTCAGTTATATATTCTTTTAAATTTTCAACTGCTACATCAACTAACGATGTTCTTTTCATCATGATTTACTACCTCCTCTTTAATAATTTATTTTATCATAATTAACTCTACAAATAATAAAAACGATTGACATACGTAATTATATTCGCTTACAATATGATTATAAATTGGTCTGACAATATTATCAATATATAAATAAAAAGGAGTTTTTTAAATGAAAGGATTATATTCTGCTTTACTAGTACCGTTTGATGAAGAGGGAAATATTTTAGAATCTGGTTTAAGACAAATCATCCGTCAAAATATTGAAGAACAAAAAATTGATGGATTATACGTTAATGGTAGTTCTGGAGAGAATTTCTTAATGAATACTACTCAAAAAAAGAAAGTCTTTGAAATCGTTAAAGATGAAGTTGGCAATGAAATAACACTTATTGCTCAAGTTGGTGCAATAGATTTAAATGAATCAATTGAGTTAGGTAAATATGCAACTGAACTTGGTTATGATGCTTTATCTGCAGTGACACCGTTCTATTATCCATTTAGCTTTGAAGAAATTAAATACTATTACAATGCAATAATTGAAGCTACTGGAAACGATATGATTATTTATTCAATACCTGCTTTAACAGGTGTTAACTTATCCATTCAACAATTTGAAGAGTTATTCGAAAATGAAAAAGTTATTGGAATCAAATACACTGCAGCTGATTTCTTCTTATTAGAAAGAATTAGAAAAGCTTTCCCTGATAAACTGATACTTTCTGGATTTGATGAAATGCTTATCCAAGCAGCTGTTTCAGGTGTTGATGGTGCAATTGGATCTACATACAATATTAACGGTCAACGCGCGAGACAAATTTTTAATTTGGCAAAAGAAGGCAAAATCCAAGAAGCATACAAAATTCAACATGAAACAAACGACATTATAGAACAAGTACTTGCATTAGGTATCTATCCAACATTAAAAGCTGTTCTTTCAACTAAAGGAATTGAAGCTGGAGCTGTTAAACGTCCATTAGCACCTCTAGATGATGCTTCATTAGAAAAAGTTAAAGAACTCGTTTCAAAATACAACTTATAATTTATTGATGAACAAAGGGGATGTCATACTATGAATGAAGTAGGTTTTGGTACTGGAAACTGGATAGCATTAATCATTTATTTATTAGCAACATTATTAGTCGGCGTATACTTCACAAAGAGAGCCGGACAAGATACAGAATCATTCTTTAAAGCAAAAGGAAGGATCCCTGCTTGGGCTGTAGGTTTCTCAATATATGCCACTACTTTAAGTGCTATAACATATATGGGAACACCTGAAAGAGCATTCAATACGGATTGGTCTTACGCAGCTGGGAACATAGCTATTATCGCTATCATACCTTTACTTATATATTTCTATATTCCATTTTTCAGAAAGCTTGATGTTACAACAGCTTATGAATATTTAGAAGCAAGATTTGGTATAGTATTACGTGTCATTGGATCATTAGCATTTACTTTATTTCACATTGGTCGTGTTGCAATCGTTATTTATTTGCCAACACTAGCCATTACATCTGTTTCAGATATTAACCCATATTTAATCGCTGCATTAGTAGGGTTATTATGTATGGTCTATACATTTTTGGGTGGTATCGAAGGGGTTATCTGGAGCGATGTTATACAAGGTATTATTTTAATTGGTGGTGCAGTTGCTGTTATCTTCCTTGGTGCATTTCAAATCGATGGAAACTTTGCAACTGTAGCTCAAGAAGCGATGCAAGACAAAAAATTAATTTCTGTAGACAACTGGAAATTCGGAACAGCAGCGGCTGCAATTCCAATTATATTCATTGGTTCTATATTTAATAACTTACATCAATATACTGCCAGTCAAGATATCGTTCAACGTTATCAAACAACAGGTTCAGTATCATCAACAAATAAATCATTATGGACAAATGGGATATTAGCATTTATAACAATTCCTATTTTCTATGGAATGGGAACAGTATTGTATTCCTTCTATAATAATGTATCAACATTACCAGAAGGATTTAACACATCAGCAATCGTACCATATTTCATACTTACACAAATCCCTCCATTTGTTGGTGGATTATTAATAGCAGCAATATTTGCAGCAGCACAATCAACAATTTCATCAAGTTTGAATTCAATTTCAGCGTGTGTCATTGTCGATTTAAAGCAACGTTTTTCTAAAAATAATAACTCTGAACATGATGTATTATTTGCAAGAATCGTTATTATCATTGCAGGTATTTTTGGTACAATAGCTTCATTATATTTAATCAATCAAGAAACAAATGAAACATGGGACTTATTCTTGCTTGTAACAGGATTATTCGGTGTACCGATAGCCGGTGTGTTTGCAGTAGGTATCTTTACTAAAAGAGCAAATTCGTATGGCGTTATTATCGGCTTAATCGTAGCAGCAATCGTATCTTACTTTATCGGTAAAACAGAAATCACACCATTTACAGTATCAGTTATTGGTTTCTTCATAGCATTTATCGTAGGATATTTAGCAAGCTTACCATTCTCAAAACACAATAAGAATATCGTAGGTTTAACAATCTATACAATAAACGATCAGTATGTAAAAGATACTAAATAATTTTTTATTAATAAATAGTACAAAACAGAGAAAATCCTAGGATTTTCTCTGTTTTGTTATTTTCTAATATTGGGAGTAAGCTGAATTGTGTTCCTTAGAAAGCCCTAACTGTCAGAATTCTGAATTGTGCTCCTTAGATTGTTCTTACTAGCAGAATTCTGAATTGTGCTCCTTAGATTGTTCTTACTGGCAGAATTCCGAATTGTGCTCCTTAGATTGTTCTTACTGGCAGAATTCCGAATTGTGCTCCTTAGAAAGTTCTTACTAGCAGAATTCTGGATTTTGCTCCTTAGAAAGTTCTTACTAGCAGAATTCTGAATTGTGCTTCTTAGAGTGTTCTTACTGGCAGAATTCTGAATTGTGCTCCTTAGAAAGTTCTTACTAGCAGAATTCTGGATTTTGCTCCTTAGAAAGTTCTTACTAGCAGAATTCTGGATTTTGCTCCTTAGACACTACCTCTTATGGACATTTCTCGGAATTATGTCCCTTACAGTACCTCTTACGGACATTTCTCAGAATTATGTCCCTAACACTACCCCTTACAGTCAAGTCCATAATTTTGTGTAATATCTTTAGATGTAATCAACCATTGGTTTTTCTATGGTATTAACAAAATATATATGCTTGGTTTTTAGCTGATATATTTTGTTAATCTCTACTAATTTTAAAAAAATTAGTAGTAATTCTAAGTA
>NZ_RXWZ01000030.1 GCF_003970575.1 Mammaliicoccus fleurettii | reverse complement strand
CAATTTTCTTAGATAATGCGTACAAATATAGTCAATCAGAAATAGATCTATTTTTAATAAGTAAAAATAAATATATAGAAATTAAAATTAAAGATTATGGTCCTGGTATCCCTGAAGAAGATATTGATAAAATATTCACGAGGTTTTATAGAATTGATAAAGCGAGATCTCGCCAGTCTGGTGGATCTGGATTAGGTTTATCCATAGCAAAAGAACTGGCATCTAAAAACCAAATCGATATACAAGTTAATAGTAAATTAGGTATTGGATCAGAATTTATTTTAAAAGTGAGAAAGGTGTGAAAATGTGAAAAAACTAATTAAGCCTGTTCTTATCGTTATTATGGCAATACTTCTAATTACTTTAATTACTATTATTTATTTCAGGTCAACAGAACAATTGATGGATAAAAATCATGCGAAAACTTTGGTGTCAGAAAGGTATAAAGGCGAGTTAATTAAATTAACTCAATCTAAGGATGATCGAATGTTTTATGTAGTGATTAAAGATAAAGATAAAAAATATAGTTTAGAAATTGATAGAAAAGATGAAACAATTAAAAATGTTACATCACAATCAATTTCTAAACAAGTCGCAAAAAAGCAGAAACCTAAAAAAGAAAAAGAGAAGCAAACATTTATAACTGAAAAAAGAGCTAAACAGATTGTTATGAATGAAGTTGGTGGAACATTTGTAGATATTAAAAAAAACGAGAAATCTAAACCAGCTACTTATACAGTCACTCAGCATGTAGATCATGATGAAGGTGCAATGGTTTCTGTTAATGCGTTAAATGGTAAGGTTAATTCAGTATCTTGGTTTAATATAGAACGCCCTCAAACTGACTATAATGAGGAAAATGCTAAGAAAGAACAGTATTATTATGAAGATGATGATGACTATGATAATGATGACTACGAAGACGATTAAAGTAGTTTATCAGTTATTTCTTCTTTTTAATTGCATTTTCATGTAAACTTATATTGAAATGAAGCATGTTTTGGAGGTCGTAAAGTTGGATGGCATATTAGCAATTCATAAAGAAGTAGGCATGACAAGCCATGATGTTGTGTTTAAACTTCGTAAAATATTAAAGACAAAAAAAGTTGGTCATACGGGAACATTGGATCCGGAAGTGAGTGGTGTATTACCTATCTGTATTGGTAAAGCAACACGTGTAAGTGACTATGTTATGGAAAGTGGCAAAAAATATAAAGCAGAAGTTACGATTGGTTTTAGTACGACTACTGAAGATCAAACAGGTGAATTAGTAGAACAGAAAATTGTAAATGAGCATACATGGAGTACCGAAGATATAAGATCTACATTGAATAAATTAGTTGGTGAGATTGAACAAATACCACCTATGTACTCTGCTGTGAAAGTAAACGGCAAAAAATTATATGAATACGCACGACAAAATATTGAAGTTGAAAGACCTGTTCGTAAAGTCTTTATTAATAGCATAGAATTAACTTCAGAAATTTCATATGTTGACCAAATCTGCAAATTTGAAATCGAAGTAGAATGTGGTAAAGGGACTTATATTAGAACTTTAGCAACCCAAGTGGGTGAGTTATTAGGCTTTCCAGCACATATGTCTCATTTGATCAGATTAAAAAGTGGTGGATTTTCACTCGACCAAGCTGTTAAATTGGATGATTTAAGAGAAATAGTTGAGCAAGATAAGTTACAAAATGTGCTTCTTCCATTAGAATATGGATTGAATGGTTTAGAAAAAATAACGATAAATGATGAAGACATCGTTAAAAGAATTCAAAACGGACAAAAAATAGAAAAACATTTAATAGACGAACATAAACATGATGGTATATTCGTTGTTTGGTATGAAGAAAAAGCCATAGCAATAATGGATACATACGAAAAAAACAGTGCATTATATAAGCCGAAAAAAGTTTTTCTTTAAAGGAGTATTTTGATGGAAGTTATAGAAATTACACACCCAATAAAATCAACACAATTTGTAAATGAAAATATTGCTTTAGCAATTGGATTTTTTGATGGCATACATTTAGGTCATCAAAAAGTACTTCAAAAAATGATTAAAGTAGCTAAAGATCAACATTTAAAGAAAGCAGTCATGACATTTGATCCACACCCTTCAGTAGTATTGAATCCTGAGAAGAAGCGAACAACTTATTTAACACCTATTGCTGACAAAATAGAATCAATAGAAAAATTAGGCGTCGATTATTGTTTCGTAGTAAACTTTTCTTCAACTTTTGCAAATGTATCTGCAGATGATTTTATAGATCAGTATTTCATACAAAATCATGTGAAAGCTGTTATTGCAGGATATGATTTTAGTTTTGGTAAATATGGAAAAGGTAATATGTCTTCTTTACAAGAGAATGATTATCCTTTTAGCGTACATGTAGTATCTAAACAAACTTTGCAAGACGATGATAAAATTTCTACAACGGATATAAGAGCTTCACTTGAACTTGGTGAAATTGAAGCGTGTAATTTGGCTCTTGGTAGACCTTATGTTATTAAAGGAATGGTTGTACAAGGTGAAAAAAGAGGTAGAACAATTGGATTTCCAACGGCTAATGTAGAACCGGTTGATGATTACGTTTTACCTAGAAAAGGCGTATACGCAGTTACTATACTCATTAAATCTAGAGATAAAACGTATAAAGGTGTATGTAACGTTGGTGTTAAACCGACATTCCATGACCCTTCTGCTTCTCAAATAAGTATTGAAGTAAATATATTTGATTTTGATGAAAGTATTTACGGAGAGCGTGTTGAAGTTTATTGGCATCACTTTATTCGACCAGAACAAAAGTTTGATGGAATTGATGCACTCGTAAGTCAAATCACAAAAGATAAAGAAGAAGCGAAATCGTTATTATTGCTTGAAAGATAATATGCTTTTATGTATAATAGTTTAAGTGCCTATTCCTTGGCTAATCGACACTCCGACGATTCGCTCAGGTTTACGGTGAATACAATTATAGGAGGGAAATTGACAATGGCAATTTCACAAGAAAGAAAAAACGAACTAATTAAAGAATACCGCGTACACGAAACAGATACGGGTTCTCCAGAAGTACAAATCGCAGTTTTAACTGAAGAAATTACTACTTTAAACGAACATTTACGTACACATAAGAAAGACCATCATTCACGTCGTGGATTATTAAAAATGGTTGGTCGTCGTAAACATTTATTAACATATTTACGTGACAATGATGTTCAACGTTACCGTGATTTAATCAAATCATTAGGATTACGTCGTTAATCACAATATCAATCGAAGGAAATCGATCAGATTTCTTTCGATTTTTTTTATAAATAAATATAAAAAATAAGTATATAATGGTATGATATAAGAGATTAATTGTATGAGAGGAGATTCATAAATGTCTCAAGAGAAAAAAGTCTTTAAGACAGAATGGGCAGGCAGTCCATTAATAATTGAAACAGGCCAATTAGCAAAACAAGCTAATGGTGCAGTATTAGTAAGATATGGGGATACAGTTGTATTATCAACAGCAACTGCATCTAAAGAACCTAGAAATGTAGACTTTTTCCCATTAATGGTAAATTACGAAGAAAAAATGTACGCAGCAGGTAAAATTCCTGGTGGATTTAATAAACGTGAAGGTAGACCTGGTGAAGATGCTACTTTAACAAGTCGATTAATTGATAGACCAATTAGACCTCTATTTCCTAAAGGCTATAAACATGATGTTCAAGTAATATCAATTGTCATGAGTGTAGATTCAAATTGTTCTCCAGAAATGGCAGCAATGATTGGTTCTTCAATGGCATTATCTGTTTCTGACATCCCATTTGAAAGACCTATTGCAGGTGTAAATGTAGGTTTAGTAGATGGTGAGTATGTTATAAATCCAAATGTAGAGCAAAAAGAAGTTTCTTTATTGGATTTACAAGTAGCAGGACATAAAGATGCAGTAAACATGGTTGAAGCAGGTGCTAAAGAAGTAACTGAAGAAATGATGTTAAATGGAATTTTGTTCGGACATAAAGAAATACAAAGACTTGTTGAATTCCAAGAAGCAATTATTGAAGAAATTCAACCTGTAAAAGCAGAATTTATTCCAGTAGAAATTGAAGCTTCATTTGAAGAATCAGTTCGTACAAAAGCTGAAGCTTTAGACATAAACGCTGCAATAAGAACTGAAGAAAAACAACAACGTGATATTAATATTTCTGCTGTTAAAGATGAAGTGCTTCAACATTTCGATAATGAAGAAGATCCTGATAACGAACAAGTTCTAAAGTCTGCAAGTAAAATTTTAGATACACTTGTTAAGGACGAAGTTCGTCGCTTAATTACAGAAGATAAAATTAGACCTGATGGACGTAATCCTGAAGAAATTAGACCATTAGCATCAGAAGTTGGTCTATTACCAAGAGCGCATGGTTCTGGATTGTTTACGCGTGGACAAACACAAGCATTTTCAGTTGCTACTTTAGGTGCGCTTGGAGAACATCAAATTATTGATGGACTTGGTACTGAAGAACAAAAACGTTACATGCATCACTATAATTTCCCTAACTTCTCAGTTGGTGAAACTGGCCCAGTAAGAGGACCAGGTCGTCGTGAAATTGGACACGGTGCATTAGGAGAACGTGCTTTATTACAAGTAATTCCAGATGAAAAAGAATTCCCTTATACAATAAGAGTTGTATCTGAAGTACTTGAATCTAATGGTTCATCTTCACAAGCTTCAATTTGTGGATCAACATTAGCATTAATGGATGCTGGTGTACCAATTAAAGCGCCAGTTGCAGGTATCGCAATGGGGTTAATTACTAAAGATGATAATTATACAATTTTATCAGATATTCAAGGTATGGAAGATGCCTTAGGTGATATGGACTTTAAAGTTGCAGGTACTGAAAAAGGTATTACTGCAATTCAAATGGATATCAAGATTGACGGTTTAAGTGAGCAAATTTTAAAAGAAGCACTTGAACAAGCTAGAATTGGTAGACTATATATCTTAAACCATATGTTAGAAACGTTAAGAGAGCCTAGAGAAGAATTAAGTCAATATGCTCCTAAAATAGAAATCATGCATATTAAATCAGCCAAAATAAGAGATGTTATTGGACCTGGAGGTAAAAAAATCAATGAAATCATTGATGAAACAGGTGTTAAATTAGACATTGAACAAGATGGTACAGTATTTATCGGTTCTAAAGATAAAGAAATGATTGATCGTGCACGTAAAATCATTGAAGATATCGTAAGAGAAGCGGAAGTCGGCGCTATTTATATGGGTACAGTTAAACGTATCGAGAAATTTGGTGCATTTGTTGAAATATTCCCAGGTAAAGATGCACTAGTTCATATCTCTCAATTTTCAAACGAAAGAGTTAACAAAGTTGAAGATGTAGCAAAAATTGGTGATCAATTCTTAGTGAAAGTTACTGAAATTGACCGTCAAGGACGTGTAAATGCTTCACGTAAAGTGTTATTGGATGAAGAAAAAGAACAAAAATAGTAATATAATTAAATAAATGCTTTAAATAGGGACATTCACGTGTCCCTATTTTTATTATGAGGTGATAGAATGACAGAATTAAAATCATTAAAAAATGGTACAACATTAATATTTGAAGATGTTCCTAATAGTGAAACAATTAGTATTGGTGTATATGTAAAGACTGGTACAGCTAATGAAGGAGATTATCCTGAAGGTATTGCCCATTTTATGGAACATATGCTTTTTAAAGGAAGTAAACAGTATTCAAGACAGCAATTATCAACTGAATTTGATAAAATTGGTGGATATAATAATGCATACACAACTAAGCTTTATACTTGTTACTTCTGTAAAACTTTAAAAAGATTTGAAAAAAAAGCAACAGATTTATTATTGGACATGGTTAAGAATCCTTTATTTATAGAAGAAGAAATTACGCGTGAGAAAAAAGTAATCCTTGAAGAAATTAAAATGATTGAAGATACACCTGAAGAATGGTTATTGGATAAATTAGAAAATGAAATCTATAAAGACCAACCATTAGGTAGAATGATTTTAGGTACACCACAAAGTGTTAATGAAATTGATAGAAAAACTTTAGTCGATTTTCATGAAAAATTTTATCAAAGTAATCGATTAATCGTTTCTGTTGCTGGCGCGTACAGCGAATCTTTAAAAGAAGAAATAATCGAACGATTAACAGATGAGCAGAGTATTGCTATTGATGAAGATCAACAAAAAATGCAGTTTATTGAAAAGAAAGAAACTTACTATAAAAATGAACTTGAACAAACGCACTTTATGAGAAGCTACGTCGCACCAAGCTATAATGATGAGCACTATTATTCTACTAATATATTAAATACAATATTAGGTGAAACGATGAGTTCTAAATTATTCCAAGTGCTTAGAGAAGAACACGGTCTTTGCTATAATGTTTATTCGGATTTCCAAAGCTTTCCGAACGATGGCTTGTTGACAATCTATGTTGCAACAGATAAAGAGAATGTGGATGCTTCAAGCAAGTTGATTACAGAAGTTCTTGAAAACCTACTCAAAGATGGCATTACGCAAGAAGAACTAGACGATGCAAAAAGTCATATTATAACAAGTTTCTTAATGGCTTCTGAATCTAATCAAAATAAAATGACAAGAAATGCGCGTTCAATCATGTTTCATAACGAACTTATTTCAAACGATAAATTTGAAAAAGAAATCAATCAAATTCAGTTAAAAGATATTAAAACAGCTACAAAAATATTACTTGAAGCGTCTTATTCTGAATTTATACTTACAGAGAAATAATATATATCGTAATAAGAAGTAAAAATATTCTCTTCCTTTATTTTAATTATGTATAAGTCTGTTGTATGTGCTTGTGTAAACGATTATATAAATGGTATGATTAAATAAATATATTATGGACGGGACTACATTTAGGAGGAACAATTTTGAGTTTAATTAAAAAGAAAAATGATAAAATTCGTATCATACCACTTGGTGGTGTTGGAGAAATCGCAAAAAATATGTATATCGTTGAAGTGGATGAAGAAATGTTCATGTTAGACGCTGGTTTAATGTTTCCAGAAGATGAAATGTTAGGCGTAGACGTTGTTATACCAGATATACAATATGTAATTGAAAATAAAGAAAAGCTTAAAGGTATCTTCTTATCACATGGACATGAAGATTCAATTGGTGCAGTAAGTTATATACTTGAGAAACTAGATGCACCTGTTTATGGTTCTAGATTAACGATTGCGTTAGTAAAAGACCATATGAAAGCTAGAAAAATAAATAAAAAAGTACGTTACTATACAGTAAATAAAGATTCAGTAATGAGATTTAAAAATGTTAATGTAACGTTCTTTAATACAACACATTCAATCCCAGATAGTTTAGGTGTATGTATACATACATCTTACGGATCTATCGTATATACTGGTGAATTTAAATTCGACCAAAGTTTACAAGGGGCATATGTACCAGATATTGCTAAAATGACTGAAATTGGTCAAAATGGTGTATTTGCACTAATTAGTGATTCAACAGAAGCAGAAAAGCCTGGATATAATGTTCCGGAAAATGTTATTGAAAGTCATATAGTAGATGAATTTGCTAAAGCAAATGGTCGAATCATTGTATCTTGTTATGCATCTAACTTTATCCGTATACAACAAGTATTAAACGCAGCAAGCAAATTAAATCGTAAAGTTTCATTCTTAGGACGTTCATTAGAAAGTTCATTTAACGTAGCACGTAAACTAGGTTATTTTAATATTCCAGAAAACTTATTAGTTCCTGTTCACGATATTAGTAAGTATCCTAAGAACGAAATGATTATCATTGCAACTGGTATGCAAGGTGAACCAATTGAAGCACTAGGTCAAATGGCTCAACAAAGACATCCAATTATGAATATTTTAGAAGGGGATAATGTTTACATTTCTACTACTGCCTCTGCAAATATGGAAGTTATTATTGGACAAACTTTAAATGAGCTTGTTAAAGCTGGTGCACATATTATGCCTAATAATAAAAAGACGCATGCTTCAAGTCATGGTTGTATGGAAGAACTTAAAATGATGCTTAATTTAATGAAACCGGAATACTTTATTCCTGTACAAGGTGAATTTAAAATGCAAATTGCACATGCGAAATTGGCTGCTGAAACTGGTGTGAATCCTGAGAAGATTTTCTTACTTGAAAAAGGTGACGTTGTTAATTTTGATGGTGAAAAAATGCTTGCCAACGAAAAAGTAACAGCAGGGAATGTATTAATAGACGGAATTGGTGTCGGAGATGTAGGTAATATTGTCTTAAGAGATAGACACTTATTAGCTGAAGATGGCATATTTATAGCTGTAGTAACATTAGATCCTAAGAACAGAAAAATTGTTGGAGGACCTGAAATTCAATCACGTGGATTTGTATATGTAAGAGAAAGTGAAGAATTATTAAATGATGCTTCAGAAAAAGTACGTGAAATTGTTGAAGAAGGATTACTCCAAAAGAAAATTGAATGGTCTGAAATGAAACAAAATATGCGTGATAAACTCGGCAAATATTTATATGAACAAACGAAGCGTCGCCCGATGATTATTCCTATTATTTCTGAAATCTAATGGATTGTTTTATGGAAGATTTATTAACAGTCAAATAAGCCCAATCATGGGCTTATTTTTTGCATTATAGATAAGGAGGCTATTTCAAGATGGTACAAAAGAAGAAGCCAGCAACTAGTAAAAGAAAAACAACACGTGGTAAGAAAAAGCAAAAGGATAATACTTTAAAATATGTCATTCAAATGATAGTGCTGTTTTTATTAGTGCTAGGAGTTTTTCAATTAGGATTTATAGGATTAATAATAGATAGCTTCTTTCATTTTTTATTCGGTTACTCTAAGTACTTCACATATATTCTCATTGCGGTTATATCACTGCTAATTACAATAAACGGTAAATTGAAATTTACAAGAAGACTAAATGGTCTACTTATATTTCAAATTGCACTAATTTTTGTTATGCAATTGATTTTATATTTTAAAGATAAGTCTTTTGATACTTTTAAAATGACAATAAGTGAAACGTACTCAAGTTTAGAAAGAAATTCATTTTACTTTAATGGTGGTGGATACATAGGTTATTATGCTTTTAACGTTTTGAGTAAACTAATATCTGTTTTTGGTTATAGCTTATTAACAATACTTATATTAATATCTAGTGTTATTTTAATTGCTAAGAAAAGACATCGTGACATAACGAAATCAACTTTTGATATTGCTCAAAGCAAAACTAAATCAAAAATGACTAATTTAGAAAAAAAACGTGAAGAAAAAGCAAGAGCTAAACAATTAGAAAAAGAAAAGCGTCAAAAAAATCAACCAAAAGATGTATCGAACTTAAAAGAAATAGAGCCTACTAATGAAGTTTCAACAGTTGAACCAGAACCAGTGAATGAAGATATTCCAATTTATGAATCACAAGAAAAACTAGAAGCTAAAAGAAAGCAACAGCCGAAGCGATCACCACAAAATACTGAACCTGTCGAAAGTGAAATCAATGAATCAACTATAGATGAAACGGAGAATTTAAATTATAAATTACCATCATTAGATATTTTAAATGATCCACCTCAATCTCAATCGGTTTCAAAAAAGACTGTTCAAGAAAAAGGCAAGTTACTAGAAGCAACATTAAGAAACTTTAATGTAGATGCTAAAGTAACACAAATTAGAATTGGTCCAGCTGTTACTCAATATGAAGTTCAGCCAGCTCAAGGTGTGAAAGTTAACAAAATAGTCAATTTAAGTAATGACATCGCACTTAATTTAGCAGCTAAAGACATAAGAATTGAAGCACCTATTCCAGGTAAATCAGCTGTTGGAATTGAAGTGCCAAACGAACATATTTCAATGGTTACATTAAAAGAAGTGTTAAGCGAAGCGAAACCTACGACAAATAAACTTGAAGTAGCACTTGGTAGAGATATTTCTGGTGAGCCAATTACAGCAGAGTTAAATAAATTACCTCATTTACTTGTAGCTGGTGCAACTGGTAGTGGTAAATCAGTTTGTATTAATGGTATTATTACGAGTATTTTAATGAATGCTAAACCACATGAAGTGAAACTAATGCTGATTGACCCTAAAATGGTAGAATTAAATGTTTATAACGGTGTGCCGCATTTATTAACGCCGGTAGTCACAAACCCTCAAAAGGCAAATCAAGCATTACAAAAAGTTGTATCAGAGATGGAAAAAAGATATGACTTATTCCAACATGTAGGTGCGAGAAATATAGAAGGATATAATCAATTTATTGAACGTACGAATCAAGAAATGGAAGAAAAGCAAGCACAATTACCATATATCGTAGTTATTGTTGATGAACTTGCAGATTTAATGATGGTTGCAGGGAAAGATGTGGAGTCATCAATTATGCGAATAGCTCAGTTAGCTAGAGCAGCAGGTATACATTTAATAATCGCGACGCAAAGACCTTCTGTAGATGTTATTACAGGTAGTATTAAAGCAAATATACCATCGAGAATTGCCTTTGCAGTAAGTTCTGCAACAGATTCTAGAACGATACTAGATGGTGGTGGTGCTGAAAAACTACTTGGTAGAGGAGATATGCTATTCTTATCAAGAGATTCATCAAAACCAACAAGAATACAAGGTGCATTCTTATCAGATGGTGAAGTAGAGACAGTCGTTCAGCATGTAGTTGGAGAACAAACTGCTAATTATGTGAAAGAAATGGAACCTGATGAACCTACTGAAGCGAGTGAAATGGAAAGTGAAGATGCACTTTATAAAGAAGCATATTTATTTGTTGTTGAAGAACAAAAAGCAAGTGCTAGTTTGTTACAACGAAGATTTAGAATAGGTTATAATAGAGCATCTAGATTAATGGACGATTTAGAAAACAATGGTGTTATTGGACCACAATCAGGTAGTAAACCTAGACAAGTATTGGTTGATATTTATCAAGAGGAATAGGGGGATATTATGTCTACAGATGCAACTACAAATTTTGTTAAGAACTGGATATTAGATCAAATTCAATCAGGAGAAATTAAACCTGGTGAAACGATACCTAATGAGTTCGAAATCAAAAGATTGTTGAAAGTAAATTATGAAGAAATTGAAAAAGCTATACATGAACTTGTCACTGAACAAATCCTATCGCAAAAATCTGGGGATGTCACAGTTGTTAAACCGACTCAACCTTACTATTATCCTTTAGATGAATTGTTAAGTATTACTAAAATGATAGAAAAGAATGGAGAAGTGGCGGGTACAGAATTTATCAGTTTAGATGAAGAAGTTGCTACTTCAAAAGATATAGAAGTTCTTAATTTAGAAAAAGATGCCATGATATCTGTAATTGAAAGATTGCGAACTGCTGATGGAGAACCAGTTGTATATTGTTTAGATAAAATTGCTACTGATTTATTTGCATGTAGTGACTATCGTTCGAATTCTTCAATACTATCAGCAATAGAAAGTAAAGTAGAGTTTAAAATTACGCATGCAAATACATCTATAGAATCTATAAGCTATGAACCTTATATAAGTGAAATACTTAACTCTGAACCAGACGATGCTATGATGTTATTAACGCAGATACATTATAATGAACATGGTACACCGGTTCTTTATTCTTTAAATTATTTTAAAAGTAGTCTTGTAAAGTTTCGAATTACAAGAAATAGGATATAATAAATATATTGAGGAAAACAAAGTAACAATTGTTGCTTTGTTTCTGTATATATACATATAAGAGAGGTGTATTTGATGATTACTACAGAACATATACAATTAGCATCAAACGATGTTTATGTCATACCAACAGAAAAGTTTAAAACAACGACGATAGTTTTTAAATTTGTAGCGCCTTTAAATAGTACTACGATTACATCTAGGTCAATTTTAAGTAAGTTAATAACAAGAATAACTAAAAAGTATCAAACAGATAGAGAGATGAATAATCTACTCGCTGATTTATACGGTGCACATTTATTTAGTTATGTAAATAAACAAGCAAATAATCATATTATGACGATTGGTATTGAAATAGTGAATGAAAAATACTTAAGAAGTGAGTTATCCTTATTTGAAAATGCCGTTCAATTATTACACGAAGTAATATTTAATCCATTAATCGAAAATGGAAAGTTCAATGAAAAATATACAAAACAAGAAAAATCACTTTTACATAAAAAATTAACTGCAATAGAAGATAACAAGTCGCAACGAGCATTTATTCAGTTCATGAATCATATGTTTGAGGATGAACCATATAAATACTTAGCATCTGGTCGTCTTGAAGACATTGATAATGTGACTCCAGAATCATTAGTTGATACATATCATGATTTACTTCATGAAAACGCAATTTCTACATATATTATTGGAAACGTTGAATTAGATGAAGTTAAAGCACTTTGTAATGATTATTTTAGTTTTGATCACAATAGTCATTTAGAAATTGAAACTTCATCATTAAAAGTCATTGAAGAAGTAAAAGAAATAGTGGATTATACTAAAATTGATCAAGCTAAGTTAAATATGGGATATAGATTCCCAATTGCATTCCATTCTAAAGAATATTATTCATTTTTAGTATTGAATATGTTATTAGGTGGAGATGCATCCTCAATATTATTTAGCGAAGTTCGAGAAAAACAAAGTTTGGCATATTCTATTCATTCTCAAATTGATGCTAGAAATGGCTTTTTATATATTGTTGGTGGAATTTCCAAAGATAAAGTTCAATTAGCTAAAGACACGATATTGGACATTTATAAAGATTTAGAAGAAGGGAACTTCGACGAGCAAAAGTTAGAGTTAGCTAAAAAAGTTCTTATATCTCATGCACGAGAGACGTTTGATAAGCAACGACAAATGATTGATTTATTACATACACATGCACGTTATCAATCAGTATATAATCATGATGATTGGATTAAAGAAATAGAATCAATTACGATAGATGACATTAAAAATATTGCTCAACTTGGACAATTGGATACAATATATATACTGACTGAAGGTGAAAATAATGAGTAATCAATATTACGAACAGATTGATGAAACAGTTTATGAAGAAACTTTAGACAATGGATTAAAAGTGGTTGTTATTCCTAAGGCAGGTTTTTCTAAAACTTTTGTAACATATACGACTAATTTTGGTTCACTTGACCATACATTTAAACCACACGGGAAAGAAGCATTTGTCTCAGTTCCTGATGGTGTGGCACATTTTCTAGAACATAAACTTTTTGAAAAAGAAGAAGGCGATGTGTTTACTAGCTTTGCCGAAAATGATGCACAAGTTAATGCCTTTACGACTTTCGACAGAACGAGTTATTTATTTAGCGCGACTGGTAATATAAATAACAATATTATAAGACTATTAAAAATGATAGAGAGCCCTTATTTTACAGAGAAGACTGTTGAGAAAGAAAAAGGTATTATAGCTGAAGAAATTAAAATGTATCAAGAACAGCCGAATTATAAATTAATGTTTCAAACTTTAGGAGCACTTTATCATAATCATCCAGTTCAAGTAGATATTGCTGGTTCAGTGGACAGCATTTATAAAATAACTGCTGAAGACTTATATTTATCTTATGAAACGTTTTACCATCCTGCGAATATGGTGTTAATTATTGTTGGAGATGTAAGTCCAGAAGACACAATAGAGTTAGTTCGTAAACATGAGGCTGCAAGAAATATGAAAGAAATGCCGCCTATTACAAGAAAACCTATAGAAGAACCTACATCTGTGCATACGCCTTACATCGAGACAAAAATGGATATAATACAAGAGAAGTCTATGCTAGCTTTTAAATTTGAGCCTAATACAATTTCAGACAAAAATAGAGTTAAAAATGATATGGAAATGATGATTGCTTTAGACCTGATGTTTGGAGAACAGACAGATTTTTATCAAGGACTTCTTGAAGAAGGTATTATTGATGATACGTTTGGTTATCAATTTGCTAATGAAATGACATATAGTTACTTAATTCTAGCTGTAACAACAGATAACCATAAAGTATTTAAAGATGCTTTATTTAGAGAATTAAATAATTATATAAATACAGGTTTTAATAAAGATGAATTAGTAAGAGTCCGAAAACAAACATTAGGCGAAATTATTTCAAGTTTGAATTCTCCAGAATATATTGCAAATCAATATACGAAGTTTTATTTTGAAGGTGTTGAGCTGTTTGAACTGATTGATATATTAGAATCAGTAACGGTTGATAGTGTTCAGCAAACATTGAAATCATTAATTGATTTTGACAATATAGTTGAAAGTCGTTTGGTGAAACAAAATGGCTAGAACGCTTATAATAGGTGGAAGCGGCGATATTGGACTTTCAATAGTAGACGAATGTTTATCACTTGGTAATGAAGTCATACTACATTATAATAGTTCGAATTTAAATCTACTTAAACAAAGATACGAAGGACAAGCAGTTAGTTTTCTACAGTTTGATCTTGCAATCAGGAATGACATAAGTGAATTAGAATCAGTAGGACATATAGATCAGTTGATATACGTAGCTGGACAATCGTCATTTGGATCTATTCAAGACTTTACTGATCAAGAAATTGATGTACAATACCATATAAATGTATTTTCTTTAATTAAGGTAGTACAATTATTTGTAGATAGACTGAGAAAAAGTGAAAATGGAAGAGTTATTGTTGTATCTTCAATTTGGGGAGAAACAGGTGCAAGTTACGAAACGATTTACTCAACTATGAAAGCGGCACAATTAGGTTTTGTAAAGTCATTAGCTAAAGAGTTAGCTTTAACATCAATTACAGTTAATGCTATAACTCCAGGCGTTGTTCATGGTAAAATGACAGATGAACTTGATGCAATTACTCAAACACAGTTAAAAGAAGAAATACCACAAGGTCGCTTTGTTACGACTGGAGAGATTAGTGCGACTGTAGCTTATTTACTAAACCCGCTATCTCAAAGTGTAACTGGCCAAGTACTTCGAATTAACGGAGGATGGTATATTTAATATTGGGGTGGATATTATGGAAGAAGTAATTAAAAAAGAATGGTACTTAGAATATGATATTCAAGTAAATAGAGCAGGATTATTAGGGGATATATCTAGTCTATTAGGTATTTTAGGTATTAATATTATTACGATTAATGGTGTAGACCAAGGGAGAAGAGGTTTGCTCATTAAAACAGATGATATGAATAAAGTTAAACGCTTCGAAAATATCGTGAAAGAAATTGATGATATTACCATAAAGAAATTACGTACACCTGGTTTAAGAGATAGATTGGCAGTAAGACATGGTAGGTATATTAAACGAGATGTTGATGATAAAAAGACATTTAGATTTGAAAGAAAAGATTTAGGTTTGTTAGTTGATTTTATGGCTGAACTTTTTAAAGAAAATCGACATAAATTGATTGGTGTACGTGGTATGCCGAGAGTTGGTAAGACAGAGTCAGTAGTAGCAGCAAGTGTCTGTGCACATAAGAAATGGTTGTTTATTAGTTCAACTCTGATTAAACAAACTGTGAGAAGCTCTCTCTTAAAAGGTGAGTATGGAGACGAGAACGTTTATATAATTGATGGTGCTGTAACATCTAAACAGACAGATGAAAAGCATAAACAGTTGGTTAGAGAAGTCATGAGTTTACCAACTATTAAAGTCGTTGAACATCCTGATTTATTTGTGCAGCGCTCAGAATATAGTCTTGAAGATTTTGATTATATTATTGAATTGAGAGAAACTGAAGATCAAGAAATTACATACGAACAATTGAATAAAAATGATTTATTTACAAATGACAATATGGCATTTGGAGATGGATTTGGTTTCTTTGAATAATTTTGCTGAGGTGAATATATTTTGAAATATATTGGGGAAACATTAAGGAATAAAAGAGAACAGTTAGGTATGACATTAGTTGAACTTGAAAAAAAGACTAAGATACAGAGACCATTTTTAGTGATGATTGAAAAAAATGAATTCGAAAAATTACCAAATCCTGATTACGCTAGAGGATTCATCACTAAGTATGCATCTGCAATTAATGTAAGTCCTGCAGAATTAATTGATAAACATCAAAGTGAATTGCCTAAAACAACGCCATCTGCAAAAGAAGCATTTCGTTTATTAACACAAGAGAAAAGAAGCCAAACAGAAATATCTGAGAATAAAATGGTCGCTAAGTTAATTACTCAAATGGTTACTTTCTTTGGCGTATGTCTTATTGCTTGGGTATTATTAATAATTATCATTTAATTATATAAGCGATTGATTTATAATAGTATTATTATGTGTTTGTATGAAAAGAAGGAGAAAGAATATGAATATTCCTAATCAGTTAACGGTATTACGTGTTATTTTAATACCTATTTTTGTATTATTTTTACTTGTTGATTTTAATATGGGACAAATGAGCTTTTTGTTCGGTCAAGAAATGCGAGTAGAACAATTTATAGCAGGTATTATCTTTATTTTAGCTTCTGTTACAGATTGGTTTGACGGCTATTTAGCTAGAAAATGGGAACTTGTAACAAACATGGGGAAATTTTTAGACCCATTAGCTGATAAATTATTAGTAGCTAGTGCATTAATTGCATTAGTAGAACTAGATAAAGTATCTTCTGTTATCGCAATCATTATTATAGCGAGAGAATTTGCAGTAACGGGGTTACGATTATTGCAAATAGAACAAGGATTTGTAAGTGCAGCAGGTCAATTAGGTAAAATTAAAACGGCGGTTACGATGGTAGCTATTGTATTTATTTTACTACAAGAACCTTTCTCTACTTTATGGCAAATTAATTTAGGGCAATGGCTAATGTATGTGGCTACATTCTTTACTATTTTATCTGGAATAGAGTATTTTTATAATGGTAGAGATGTATTTAAAGGATCAAAATAATAATGACAATCAACCTACAACATTGAGTTTGTAGGTTTTTCTTTAGGAGGAACATATATGAAAGTGAGCATATTAAGTGTTGGTACTGAAATATTATTAGGACAAATTGCGAATACCAATGCTCAATTTATCTCAAAAGTATTAAACGAACTTGGTGCTAGTGTTGTGAGACATGTTGCAGTTGGTGACAATCCGGAAAGATTAGAAAGAACTTTTAAAGAAGAATTATTTAACCATGATGTTGTTATTCTCACTGGAGGATTAGGACCAACTAAGGATGATTTGACGAAACAAACGGTAGCACAAGTGTTAGAGAGAGGTCTTGAAACAAATCAACAAGCCATGGATCATATAGAGCGATATTTTAAAAATGAAAATCGCACTATGACGCCTAATAATAAACAGCAAGCGCTTGTTATTGAAGGTAGTGATGTATTAAATAATGATGTCGGTATGGCTCCAGGCATGTATTTGGAGTTAGATGACAAAAAAATTGTATTGTTACCAGGTCCACCAAAAGAACTTCAGCCTATGGTTAATCAATATCTTATACCATATTTCTTGAATGAAGCGCGTGTGATTTTCTCTGAGTCATTAAAGTTTACTGGAATAGGTGAATCAAGCCTAGAAACGGAATTGATGGATATAATAGATAATCAAACGAATCCTACAATAGCTCCTTTAGCAGGTCAACATGAAGTTTCATTAAGAATAACTGCAAATACAGAAACGAAACAAAAAGCGCTCGAATTAATCAAGCCTGTAAAAGAAGAAATTCTAAGTAGAATTGGTAAGTACTATTATGGCAGTGATGATTTGTCAATTGAAGAAGCGGTATTTAATGAATTAGATCAACCTTTTGTAATTTATGACGGCATAACTGATGGAGTACTATATTCAAGGTTAAAGCTTAGTGAGAAAAGTGAAGAGTACTTAAAAGCTTATACAGTTAAAAATGATTGGTCAGACAGTGTACTTAATATTGCACAAAATGATACGAGTGAAGAAATCACTAAAAAGTTAAAAGAAGTATTTAAAGTAGAAAGTACCATCTTATTATTGCAAGATGATAAAGAGTCTACAGTTTATATTTCGCATAAGCAAAAAAACAAAAAATTTATTTCTTCGTTAAGCCAATCATATGCTGGAAGACGTGATAGAATAAGCAATATAGCACTTATTGAATATTTAAACTTATTACGATGAGATTCATAATTTAATAATATCGGTACCTATGTTCGTATATTTTCAAAAAACGAACACAAAAACACGAACAAATATTCGCTTTATGCTTGCAATTTAGAACGAAACCAGATATAGTAATAATAGCTAATTAAACAAGTAAATTCATTTTATATATATAGGAGGTTATCGCGTGAACGACCGTCAGAAAGCACTCGATACAGTAATTAAGAATATGGAAAAATCCTTTGGTAAAGGGGCAGTAATGAAGCTAGGGGATAATACAAGTAGAGAAGTATCTGCAGTTTCTAGTGGATCTATCACACTTGATAAAGCACTAGGTGTTGGTGGATATCCTAAAGGACGTATCATAGAGATATATGGACCAGAAAGTTCTGGTAAAACGACAGTAGCTTTACATGCTATTGCCGAAGCACAACGACAAGGTGGCGTAGCTGCTTTCATTGATGCTGAACACGCATTAGATCCTGTTTATGCTAAGAACTTAGGCGTAGATATTGATAACCTATACTTATCTCAACCTGACCATGGTGAGCAAGGATTAGAAATAGCTGAAGCTTTTGTACGAAGTGGTGCTGTGGATATCGTAATTATTGACTCAGTTGCTGCTTTAACACCTAAAGCAGAAATTGAAGGCGAAATGGGAGATACTCATGTTGGTTTACAAGCAAGATTGATGAGTCAAGCTTTGCGTAAATTATCAGGAGCAATTTCTAAATCTAATACAACTGCAGTATTTATAAACCAAATTCGTGAAAAAGTTGGCGTTATGTTTGGTAACCCAGAAGTTACACCTGGTGGACGTGCACTTAAATTCTATAGTTCTGTCCGTTTAG
This sequence comes from Mammaliicoccus fleurettii, assembly GCF_003970575.1. Taxonomy (GTDB): domain Bacteria; phylum Bacillota; class Bacilli; order Staphylococcales; family Staphylococcaceae; genus Mammaliicoccus; species Mammaliicoccus fleurettii. The sequence continues at coordinate 3,234 of NZ_RXWZ01000030.1, read as the reverse complement.
AAGTACGTCGTGCTGAACAATTGAAACAAGGACAAGAAGTTGTAGGTAACCGTACTAAAATTAAAGTTGTTAAAAATAAAGTTGCACCACCATTTAGAGTAGCAGAAGTAGATATCATGTATGGTGAAGGTATTTCTCGTGAAGGTGAGTTAATAGACTTAGCTGTTGAATATGATTTTGTTGATAAATCTGGTGCTTGGTATTCATACAATGGAGAACGTATGGGTCAAGGTAAAGAAAATGTTAAATCTTATTTAAAAGAAAATCCAGCAATTATTGAAGAAATTGATGGTCTTTTAAGAGATGAATTAGGCTTCAATGGTAAGAAGAAAGAAGAAGCTAAAAAAGAAGACAAAGCTAAAAAGGAAGACAAAGCTGAAAAGACAGGAAGTCCAGGACAAGAAACTTTATTAGACTAAACTGTGTTTATCTATAAATTTAAACATTCTATGAATCACTTTTTTTAAAGTAGATTTGTAGAATGTTTTTTTATAAAAGAGTATTAAAAATAAAGTCCATGTCCTTGACACTTGTACAAATTTAAACGTACAATTGAGTTGTATGATTCCAATGTTCCATTTAATCATATTTTTGTATATATAAGACATAGAACCTAGATAGAAGGAGGTGTTTATGTGGACTTATTAACCCTCTTACTCATTTTGCTAGGAGTTATTCTAGGTGTTGTTGTAGGATACTTTTTCGCACATAATAGCTTAACGAAAAAGCAAGATCAAGCCCGTCAGTCTGCTCACTATATAATAAGTGAGGCTAATAAAGAAGCTGAGAGCCTAAAGAAAGAAAAGTTGATTGAAGCAAAAGAAGAAAATCAACAAATTAGAGATCATCTTGATAGTGAAATACGAGAGAGAAGAAGTGACCTACAAAAGCAAGAAGCAAGATTACTTCAAAAAGAAGAGAACTTAGAGCGCAAATCTGATCTTTTAGACAAAAAAGATGAAATTCTAGAAAACAAAGAAGCTAAAATTGAAGAGCGACAACAACAGGTAGATGCAAAAGAGAGTAATGTTCAAGAAATAATAACGAAACATGAACAAGAACTAGAACGCATCTCCGGACTAACACGTGAAGAAGCTCGTAAAGAGCAATTTTCACAAGTTGAAGAAGAACTGTCACATGATATTGCTGTACTTGTAAAAGACAAAGAACGCGAACTAAAAACAAATGTAGATAAGAAAGCTAAAGAACTGTTAGCAACAACAGTGCAAAGATTAGCTGCAGATCATACTTCTGAGTCAACTGTATCAGTTGTTAATCTACCTAACGATGAAATGAAAGGTCGTATTATCGGTCGTGAAGGTCGAAATATACGTACTTTAGAAACATTGACAGGTGTAGATTTAATAATAGACGATACACCAGAAGCAGTAATTTTATCTGGATTTGACCCAATTCGTAGAGAAATCGCTAAGACAGCTTTAACTAATTTAGTATCTGATGGACGTATCCATCCAGGTAGAATTGAAGATATGGTTGAAAAAGCGAGAAGAGAAGTTGATGAACTGATGAGAGAATCAGGTGAACAAGCTACCTTTGAATTAGGTATTCATAACTTACATCCAGAATTGGTTAAAATTTTAGGACGAATGAAATATCGTACAAGTTATGGCCAAAGTGTACTGAAACACTCTGTAGAAGTTGCACAACTTTCAGGAATGTTAGCAGCTGAATTAGGTGAAGATGTCACTTTAGCAAAACGAGCAGGTTTATTACATGATATTGGGAAAGCTATTGATCACGAAGTTGAAGGTAGCCATGTTGAAATAGGGGTAGAACTTGCAAAGAAATATCATGAACATGATACAGTCATAAATGCAATACACTCACATCATGGGGATGTAGATCCAACATCAGTCATTTCTATATTGGTAGCAGCAGCAGATGCATTAAGTGCTGCAAGACCAGGAGCTAGACGTGAAACTTTAGAAAATTATGTAAAACGTTTAGAAAGATTAGAAGAAATATCAGAAGGTTATCAAGGTGTAGAAAAAGCCTTTGCAATACAAGCAGGTAGAGAGATTAGAGTAATTGTTTCTCCTGAAGATATTGACGACTTGAAAGCACATAGGATAGCAAGAGATATTAAAGATCAAATAGAAGGTGAATTACAATATCCAGGGCATATTAAAGTGACAGTTGTCCGCGAGATGAGAGCAACCGAATACGCTAAATAGTTGCCCTTAAATTTAAAACCCTTTAACCACAACGGTTAGAGGGTTTTTTGTTATCTATAAATGGGTGGCATTTATAATAGTGGGATATTAATATAAAAAAAATCATTTGTACATTTTTAATTATACCGGTACAATATAATTAAGCCGTATAAAAAGGGGTATTAAATTGGATATTAAATTAGTTGTAACAGATATGGATGGGACTTTTTTAGATAATAATAGTGATTTTAATAGAGAAGCTTTTAAAGCATTAAAGGAAAATTTGGTTTCTAAAGATATTAGATTTGTATTTTGTACTGGGAAACAATGCGAAAGAGTCGAAAATATTGTGGGAGATTTGAGTAACGATACTTTTATCATTGGAGATAGTGCTACGCGTATAAAGTATAATGGAGAATTTCTATATACAGCTACTATCAATAATAATTTAGGCTTAAATATTATTGAATCGTTAAAAGAAATAGATGAAGAACAGACTATTATAGCTTGTACAGAAGAAGTTGCTTATGTTTTAGAATCTACTTCAGAAGAAGAACGTAAATTTGTGCATGGATCATATCAAAATGTGAAATACATAAAAGATTTTGTAGAAATAAAAAGTGATTTCTTAAAGATTACAGTTCATGATATTAAAGGGAAATGTAAGAATACAGCCGAACAAATTGGTTACTTTAAAAATGAGGTTTATATAGTTGCTTCTGAACATTATTGGATTGATATTACAGCATTAGGTGTTAATAAAGGAACGACTATAAATAGAATACAAAGTATTTTAAATATAGACCCATCTGAAACAATTGCTTTTGGAGATGGTTTAAACGATATCGACTTATTTAAATCAGCTAAGTATAAAGTAGCAATGGATAACGCGTATCCAGAACTAAAAGAAGCAGCAAATCTAATTTCAGTAAATAATAATAAAAGTGGGGTTATTAAAACTTTGGAATTATTAGTTTAAATCTAAATAATTTACATAAAAATTGTATTTGTATTAAAAAAAGCCTATAACGCACTGGTTATAAGCTTTTTTATATTAAGT
>NZ_RXWZ01000003.1 GCF_003970575.1 Mammaliicoccus fleurettii | reverse complement strand
ATCAATTCTGGTGAATCAAACCCAAGTGATGTTATTAATAAACATACAGATAATGGCGTGGATGTAGCATTTGAAGTAGCTGGTGTAGCACCAACACTTAAATCTGCTATAGACGTTACTAAAGCAAGAGGTACTGTCGTTATAGTGTCTATATTTGGTCATCCTATTGAATGGAATCCAATGCAATTAACTAATACAGGTGTAAAACTTACTTCAACGATTGCTTATACACCTACTACATTTCAACAAACAATAGATTTAATTAATGAAGGTAATTTAAAAGTTAAAGATGTTATTACTGATGAAATAGAGCTAGATAATATTGTGGAGTCAGGATTTGAACAACTTGTAAACGATAAATCACAAGCAAAAATTCTCGTTAAATTATAATATAGATTATAAAAACTAATGAAAGGAGAATCTCTAATTTGAAGATTCTCCTTTCATTAGTTTTCTTTCTGTGATTATTTGTTTTTACTACTTCATTTTTATTATTCTATAAACAGTAGACCTGCTAACACCTGTTTGCTTCGCAATTTCTTCACCCGTATGTTTTTGTTCATCATATAAGAACTTGATTTCTCTTTTCTTGTGGTCAGGTAATGAAGGGCGACCACCTTTT
>NZ_RXWZ01000029.1 GCF_003970575.1 Mammaliicoccus fleurettii | reverse complement strand
ACGTTCCGCGAGAGTAGGACGTTGCCGGGCAAATATTTATAAATGGATGCGATGAGCCGCACTCGAGACCTGTTAGGTCTCTTTTTTTTGCAAATTTTTAAGATAGTCTGAAAGCATTACTATTTATACTGAAGAATAAGGCTTTTGCATATCCTTTCTATCTAATGACGACTATGATAATCATTGATATAATGATGAAGAATATAAAATAAGAGGTAATTGTTATGAATATAAATGAACAGCTTAACTCTCTACAGAAAAAGGATGCTATCTCTCTCCACGTTCCAGGTCATCATAACAACACGATAGGATATTTAAAAGAGTTGAATATGGCGATGGATATGACTGAAATAACTGGATTAGATGATTTACATCAACCTGAGGAATGTATTCAAGAAAGTATGTCTCAGCTAAACAGATACTCTGATTATAGTGGCCAGTATTTAGTAAATGGTACAACAGTTGGGATATTATCCGTTATTTATGGTGTACAACATTTACAAGGTGAAATACTTATTCCTAGAAATGCTCACAAATCAATATACAATGCATTAAATTTAACAAAACAAGATGCAAAATGGATGCCAATGACTGTTTCAGAGAAAACAGGGCAGTATAATGGTGTGAATTCATTAGATAATCTTGATTTGTATAAAGTGAAGTTAGCTGTTTTTACATATCCAAATTATTATGGAGAAACATTTAATATTGAAGAGAGTATAAAAGTGTTAAAAAAACATCATATTCCTGTATTAGTAGATGAAGCTCATGGTGCTCATTTTGGCATAAGTCCATATTTTCCAAAATCCTCAATAGAGTTTGGGGCAGACATTGTTGTACAATCCTATCATAAAACATTACCAGCTTTGACGATGGGTTCTGTTATTTATATTAAAGAAGATTTAAGTTTAAAATCCAAAATTCAAGATTATTTAAAGATGCTGCAGACTTCCAGCCCATCATATTTAGTTATGTCAAGTTTAGAAAAGGCTGAACAGTTTTATAAAAAATATCATGACGAGATATTTAAAATGAATAGAAAAATATTAATAGATACTATGGAGCAAGTAGGATTTACGGTGGGATGTCTAGAAGACCCTCTTAAATTAATTGTGTCTCATGATAAATTATCCGGATTTGAAGTGCAAAAAATATTCGAAGATTCAAACATCTATATTGAATTATGTCATAATCATTTTATTCTATTGGTACTACCATTGTGGCATCATTCGGATGAATTTCCTTTTGATCTATTAATAGAACGTATTAATCAATTCAAAATGAATTTTAAAAGTAAAGTAATAAAGAAAACATGCTTTAATTTACCGATACATTCGACTACTTACAAATATATTGATGTCGGTGATACGACAACAGTTGAGTTGTTTCAATCAGTAGGAAAAATTTCTGCTGTTGATGTTGTTCCATATCCACCGGGTGTACCAGTTATTTTAAAGGGAGAATATATTACCAAAGAAATCATAGATTCTCTGTTACAATGGCTTGATAAAGGTGGTAGAGTGGAAGGTATAAAAAACATGAAAATTAGCGTAAAGGATGAAAAATAAATGGGTCAATTTATAACATTTGAAGGGCCAGAAGGTTCTGGGAAAACAACAGTTATACATAAAGTTTTTGAGATGCTAGAAGATGATTATGATATATTGCTTACGAGAGAACCAGGTGGTATCAAAATAAGCGAAGCTATTAGAAATCTATTGTTAGACAGTGATGATGAAATGGATGAAAGAACAGAAGCATTATTATTTGCAGCTGCGAGAAGACAACATTTAGTAGAGAAAATTTTACCTCAATTAAATAAAGACGGCATCGTACTTTGTGATCGTTTTGTTGATAGTTCGTTAAGTTATCAAGGTTACGCTCGTGAAATTGGGGTAGAAGAAGTTAAGGCAATTAATGAATTTGCTATTGAGAGCCGTTATCCAGATTTGACTTTATATTTTGATGTACCTGCTGAAATTGGATTAAACAGAATTAAAGATAATCAGCGTGAGGCTAATCGTCTTGATAAAGAAAAAATTGAATTTCATCATAAAGTAACAGATGGTTACAAAAAATTGATTGCTGAGTATCCAGATAGAATTAAAGTTATTGATGCAACTCAACCATTAGAAAAGGTTATAGAAGAAGCGTATTTCATGATAGTAAAATTTCTGAAACAAGTTTAAAATATGATATAATATATAAAGAGGTGTTTAGTTATGAAAATGATAATAGCGATTGTCCAAGATCAAGATAGTCAAAACTTGTCAGAAGCACTTATAGAAAAGGATTTTAGGGCCACTAAACTTGCAACAACAGGTGGGTTTTTAAGAGCCGGAAATACAACATTTTTATGCGGTGTTAAAGATGAACGTGTAGATGAATTATTACGTGTAATCGATGGAACTTGTGGTAATCGTGAACAACTTGTTTCACCTATCACACCAATGGGCGGTAGTGCGGATTCTTATATTCCATACCCAGTAGAAGTTGAAGTAGGTGGCGCGACAGTATTCGTTATGCCAATTGAACAATTCCATCAATTTTAAGAACTGATTAGCTGCCGTTTGTGCAGCTTTTTTATTGCAAGGAGCGTAAAAAATGCAATTAACAAAAGAAATTGATCATTTATTAAGTGCTAAACAGTTATCTCATGCTTATTTATTTGAAGGAGATAACATGTTTGAAATGAAGTCTACAGCTATGTATTTTGCAGAACAGATATTATGTGATGCTGAACAAGCTTGTATTTCAAAAGTTCAAAGTTTTAACCACCCGGATTTCGTATATATACAAACAGATGAAACGACTATAAAGAAACAACAAATAGAAGAATTATTAAGAAAAATGAATCAAAAGCCAATAGAAAGTCAATATAAAGTTTACATTATTGAAGCTTTTGATAAACTAACAGTACAGGGTGAAAATAGTATTTTGAAATTTTTGGAAGAACCACCTCCAAATACGATTGCCTTGTTACTTACAACTAAGAAAGATCAAATATTACCAACAATACATTCAAGATGCCAACTCGTTCATTTTAAACCAGCATCGAAAGAAAATTATATAGAAGAATTAAAACTGTCTGGTATTTCTTCTGCGATTGCACATACACTTAGCTTTATTACTTCAGATAAAGAAGAAGCCATTTCACTAACTGAAGAGCAATCGTTTACACAACTAAGAAAATCAGTAACTAAATTAGCGGAATTAATGGTAAAAGATAAACAAATGGCGTTGATATATTTGATCGAATGCACAAAAATTGCTAATACACGTCCTTTACAGCAATTATTTTTAAATAGTTTAAATACTTATTTTCAAGATATATTACATGCTAAAATACAACTAGATGTAATTAAAGCATATCCAGATTTAGAAGTAGAAATTGCAGAAATAAGTAAATATTTATCATTGAATGATATCTCGAATTATATACAAGTTATTACGGAAGCTAACCGCAAACTAGCTCAAAACGTGAATGCAACGTTAGTGTTAGAACAAATGGTTATAAATGGGAAGAGGTGATAGAATGTATGAAATAATAGGTGTTCAATTTCAAGTAGCTGGGAAAAAAGAATATTTCTCACCTAATGGGGAACGTTTTAAGGAAAATGATTTAGTAGTAGTAGAGTCTAAACGTGGGATTGAACTGGGCCAAGTTAAACTAACTAACCGCCATGTTGGAAAAGACGATGTTGTCTTACCTCTTAAAGAAGTTATTCGACATGCTACTGAAGAAGATGTGCAGAAGTATCAAGATAATCTAAAAGACGCAGAAGATGCATTGTCACTGTGTAAAGAACTTGTTAAAAATCATGAGTTAAACATGAGACTTGTAAACTGTGAATACACATTAGATAAAAGCAAAGTTATTTTCAATTTTACTGCGGATGATAGAATAGATTTTAGAACACTAGTTAAATCATTAGCTTATGAATTAAAGACACGTATTGAATTAAGACAAATCGGTGTCAGAGATGAAGCGAAATTATTAGGTGGAATTGGACCATGTGGTCGTTCTCATTGTTGTTCAACATTTTTAGGTGATTTTGAGCCAGTTTCAATTAAAATGGCTAAAGATCAAAATCTATCTCTAAATCCAACTAAAATATCAGGTGCATGTGGTAGATTAATGTGTTGTTTAAAATATGAAAATGACTATTATGAAGATGTGAGAAATGAATTACCTGATGTTGGTACAACTGTTGTTACGCCTGAGGGTGATGGTAAAGTGGTAGGATTGAATATTTTAGATATAACTATGCAAGTTAAAGTGAAAGGTTTCGAACAACTTTTTGATTATAAACTTGATGAATTACTTGAAGTCCATTCATAAGGGAGGATTATATTGTGAATAGGGACGAGTTGTTTGAAACGATTATGACACTAGAAAATGAACTTAAACAAATTAATGACCACATGGAAAAGTTGAAAAACCAGGCAGTGGAATTAGTTGAAGATAATGTTGCGCTTCAGATGGAAAATGATAGCTTGAAGAGAGTAATTGAATCTAATGAAGTGCCACAACAGAAAAAAACAAACAAAAAAACAAAGCCACTTCAAAGCAGAGACAATTTCGCTATGTTATATCATGAAGGATTTCACATTTGTCGTGGAGAATTATTTGGTAAACATAGACAAGGACAAGATTGTTTATTTTGTTTAGAAGTGCTAAATAGAGACTAAATGAATCAGGCATTTAATATGCCTGATTTTTTAAATGAGGTGTTTTAATGCTTAATTCAGGAGAAAGACTCGACCAATTATTAAGAGAGAAATATGAAATTATTCAAAATGATGAAGTGTTTTCATTTTCAACTGATGCGTTGTTATTAGGAGAATTTACTAGCGTACGTAATAAAGATAAAGTAATGGATTTATGCACAGGTAACGGTATCATTCCATTGTTATTAGCTTATAAATCTCAATCTACAATTAAAGGTATAGAAATTCAAGAAGCGTTAGTAGAAATGGCTCAAAGAACATTACGTCATAATCGACTTGAAGATCAAATTTCGATTGAACATATGGATTTAAAAAATGTATCGAATACATATATGCCTTCTACATTTGATGTAGTGACAGTTAATCCACCATATTTTAAAGAAAATCAGCAAATGCAACATCAAAAGGAAGCACATAAAATAGCTAGACATGAAATATTGTGTACGCTTGAGGATGTCGTAAAAGCGAGTAAGCATTTATTGAAACAAGGTGGTAAATTAGTGATGGTTCATAGGGCAGAAAGACTGATGGATGTCTTAAGTCTTTATAGACAATATAATATTGAACCTAAAAGATTAAGAATGGTGTACAGTACGCCGAAAAAGACAGAAGCAGTCACGATATTAGTTGAAGGTCGAAGTGGAGGTCAGGTTGGTTTAAAAGTAGAACAACCGTTTTATATCTATGATGCAAATGGTGAATATTCGGCAGAAATGAAGGCTGTCTATTATGGATAAACATTATACATATATATTAGAATGTAAAGATCATACACTATATACTGGATATACAACAGATTTGGAAAGAAGGTTGAAAGTTCATAACGATGGAAAAGGTGCTAAATATACAAGGATTAGACGTCCTGTTAAGCTTGTATATCATGAAATATTTAATAATAAGTCAGAAGCATTGAAAAGAGAATATGCACTTAAGCAATTAACTAGAAAGCAAAAACTAGCACTTATAAAGGATGAGTAATATGTCTATATTATATTTAGTGGGAACGCCAATTGGAAATTTAGAAGATATCACATATCGCGCGGTAAGGACTTTAACTGAAGTGGATTATATTTTTTGTGAAGATACACGTGTGACAGCTAAACTTTGCCAACATTATCAAATACAAACACCTTTAAAGTCTTATCATGAACATAATAAAGATAAGTCTTCAGAACAAATTTTAAGACTGTTAGAAGAGGGTAAGCAAATTGCGTTAGTTTCTGATGCAGGCTGTCCTTGTATTAGTGACCCTGGATACGAACTTGTGAATCAAGTGAGAGAGCAAGATTTCCGAGTTGAAACAATTCCGGGACCAAACGCTGCAATAACAGCATTGATGACAAGTGGACTTCCATCTTACAAATTTGTATTTCTGGGTTTTTTACCAAGGCATGCTAAAGAAAAACATGAAGTCCTTCAAAAATGGATGAGTAGAGAATCGACATCTATGATTTACGAATCTCCTTATAGAATTAAACAAACTGTAAGAGCCATTGCTGAGATAGACCCTGAACGAAAAGTAGCAATAGGAAGAGAACTCACTAAAAAGTTTGAACAAGTTGAAACGAATCAAATAGAAGTGATAGAACAAATGTTAGAAGAAGAGAAGATTCCACAAAAAGGCGAATTCGTTATTTTGATTGAAGGAATAGATGAATCTAGTCAAGAGACTCATTGGTGGGAAGGCATGGATTTAAATCAGCATGTCGAAATTTATATAAAAGAACATGACATGAAATCTAAGGATGCTATAAAACAAGTATCTGTTGATAGAAAGATGAAAAAAAGAGATGTATATGAGTCTTATCATGTCGAAAAATAAAAAAGGAAAATTTAAAGTACGGTGTACTTTAAATTTTCCTTTTTTAATATGGACCTTTTATTATTTTGATTTGTTTTCAATCTCGTTAATTAATTGCTGAGCGCCTTCTTTACTTAAGACGATTTTACCATCAGCTAATACAAAATTTTCCTCTGAAACATCGCCAGTAACTTGACATGTCATGTTAGGTGAATATTTCTTTAAAATAATTTTATCATCATCAGTATAAATCTCCAAAGCATCTTTCTCAGCGATGTCTAATATGCGTCGTAATTCGATTGGAATTACTACACGGCCTAGTTCATCTACTTTACGCACGATTCCAGTTGATTTCATCATTTTACCTCCGTTTAATAAAACCATAATTATCTAATTCGACATTCATTCGACAATTATATAAATAGTATACTAATATGAATTCAAGGAAATGTCAATAATACAATATATTGCAAGCGTTTAATTTTTCAAATAAAAAACAATTCATGAAGCCCTTACTATAATAGGGGAATATTGAAAAAATGCTTAATTTTCGGTATATTATATAGATAAGATATTAGGAGGAAACGCCGATGACGAAAGAAACTTTTTACATTACGACGCCGATTTATTATCCGAGCGGGAATTTACACATAGGTCATGCGTATACAACGGTTGCTGGTGATGTAATTGCAAGATATAAACGATTACAAGGTTATGACGTTCATTATTTAACAGGTACAGATGAACACGGACAAAAAATTCAAGAGAAAGCTAAAGAAGCAGGCTTATCTGAAATAGAATATTTAAATGGCATCATTGAAAGTATCCAATCTTTATGGAAAAAATTAGACATTTCAAATGATGATTTTATTCGTACTACTGAAGAAAGACATAAACAAGTTGTTGAAAAAGTTTTCGAAAAATTATTAGCACAAGGCGACATTTATTTAGGAGAGTATGAAGGTTGGTACTCTATACCAGATGAGACTTATTATACTGAAACACAACTTGTCGATCCAGTATATGAAGATGGGAAAATTGTCGGAGGTAAAAGTCCTGATTCTGGTCATGAGGTAGAACTAGTTAAAGAAGAAAGTTATTTCTTTAAATTGGATAACTATTCTGATAGATTATTGAAGTTCTTTGATGAAAATCCAGATTTCATTTTGCCGATTTCTCGTAAAAATGAAATGATTAATAACTTTATTAAACCTGGTCTTGAAGATTTAGCTATTTCTAGAACTACTTTTGATTGGGGTATTAAAGTGCCATCTAATCCTAAACACGTTGTATACGTTTGGATTGACGCGCTAGTGAACTATATTTCTGCGCTTGGTTACTTATCTGATGACGATGAGCTATTCAAAAAATACTGGCCAGCCGATGTGCATTTAATGGCTAAAGAAATCGTTCGTTTCCATTCGATCATATGGCCGATTCTATTAATGGCGTTAGACTTACCGCTGCCAAAACGAGAATTTGCTCATGGTTGGATTTTAATGAAAGATGGCAAGATGAGTAAATCTAAAGGTAATGTTGTTGATCCTAATGTATTAATTGATAAATATGGATTAGATGCTACAAGATATTACTTAATGAGAGAGTTGCCATTTGGAGCAGATGGTGTATTCACACCTGAAGCATTTGTTGAAAGAACGAATTATGATTTAGCAAATGATTTAGGTAATTTAGTTAACCGTACGATTGCAATGGTTAATAAATACTTTAATGGTGTTCTTCCTAAATACAAAGGTAAACTACATCCACTTGATGAAGAAATAGAACAAATGGCCTTAGACATAAAAGATAATTTCTATTCATCTATGGAAAATATGCAGTTTTCAGTTGCTTTAGCTGAAATATGGAAATTAATTAGTCGTACAAATAAATATATAGATGAAACGACGCCATGGGTGCTTGCTAAAGATGAAAATGAACGAGAAATGTTAGAAAATGTAATGATTCACTTAGTAGAGAACATTAGATTTGCTGCTGTATTATTACGTCCGTTCTTAACTCACGCACCATATGAAATTTTCCGCCAATTAAACTTGGAAAAAGGTAAACTTGATACATTTGAAAGTATCGAAACTTATGGTGCTATAGATCAAGACATAAAAGTAATTGATAAACCAGAACCTATTTTCCCAAGATTAGATGTTGAGCAAGAAGTTGCTTACATTAAAGACTCTATGCAGGGTGGTACTTCAACTGAACCAGAAGAAGAGGCAGAACCTGAAGTAGAAGAAGTAAATGCTAAACCTGAAATCACGATAGATCAATTTGATAAAGTAGAAATCAAAGCAGCAACAGTTACAGAAGCTGATTATGTAAAAAAATCAGATAAATTGTTAAAAATTAAAGTTGATTTAGGATTCGAAAAAAGACAAATTGTTTCAGGAATAGCTGAATTTTATAAACCTGAAGATATCGTAGGTAAAAAGGTTGCAGTAGTAACAAATTTAAAACCTGTAAAATTACGTGGTGAACTATCAGAAGGTATGATTTTATCTGCCGAAAAAGACAGTACACTTACATTAGTAAGCTTACCTAATGCGATACAAAACGGATCTATCATTAAGTAAAGAATTGGAAGGATGGTTCGAATGCTAATAGATACACATGTCCATTTAAATGCCGACCAATATGACGAGGATTTACAAGAAGTTATAGACAGAGCATTAGAAGAAGGTATCGATAGAATGTTCGTTGTTGGATTTGATACAAAAACAATCGAAAGAACAATGAAACTGATTGACCAATACAATTTTATTTATGGAATTATTGGTTGGCATCCTGTCGATGCGATTGACTGTACAGAAGAACGTTTAGAGTGGATTGAAGAGCTTTCTAAGCATCCAAAAATTATTGGTATAGGTGAAATGGGACTAGATTATCATTGGGATAAATCACCTAAGGATATTCAAAAAGAAGTATTTAGAAAGCAAATAGCATTAGCTAAACGCGTGCAACTACCTATTATTATTCATAACAGAGAAGCGACTCAAGATTGTGTAGACATTTTAAGGGAAGAAAGTGCAAGTGAAGTTGGCGGTATTATGCATAGCTTCAGTGGTTCAAATGAAATAGCTGATGAAATATTAAAAATGAATTTTTATGTTTCATTAGGTGGACCAGTTACCTTTAAAAATGCTAAACAACCTAAAGAAGTAGCTCAACATGTACCTTTAGATAGATTGTTAGTTGAAACGGATGCGCCTTTCTTATCACCTCATCCTTATAGAGGAAAGAGAAATGAACCAGCGCGCGTTAAACTTGTTGCTGAGCAAATCGCTGAACTACGAGGACTTTCATATGAAGAAGTTTGTGAAGCAACTACAAAAAATGCTGAAAGATTATTTAAATTATAAAATAAGATGCCCCAAAACGGTTGTTTTGGGGCATCTTTAAAGAAGGAAGATATCATGAAGATAAACGAATTTGTTGTAGTAGAAGGGCGTGACGACACAGTTAATGTGAAGCGTGCTGTAGACTGCGATACGATTGAAACAAATGGTTCCGCAATAACTAAAGAAACACTTGAGGTTATAAAGCAAGCTCATGAAAAACGAGGTGTGATTGTATTAACGGATCCTGATTTCCCGGGTGATAAGATTAGAAATACAATTAAGCAATATATACCAAGCGTTAAACACGCATTTATTCCAAGAGAAAAAGCTAAAAATAAAAGAGGGAAAATTGGCGTTGAACATGCGTCTCTAAATACGGTTAAAGATGCATTGCTTAATGTTAGTTCTCCATTGGAAGCTAATATAGAAACGATAGACAAGTCAGTCTTAATCGATTTAGGATTAATTATAGGTAAAGACTCAAGAAGAAAAAGAGAAAAGCTTTGTAGTAAATTAAATATTGGCCATTCAAATGGTAAACAATTGCTAAACAAATTAAATGCCTTCGGTTATACTGAAAAAGATGTAAAAGAAGCACTTGGATATAAAGAGGAGTGACAGGATGAACGATAAAGATATTGCAACACCAAAGCGTACAAAAGCATTGCTTGATCAATATGGTTTTAAATTCAAAAAAAGTTTAGGACAGAATTTCTTAATTGATACGAACATTATACAAAACATTATTTCTGCTAGTGATATAGACGAAAATACAGGTGTAATAGAAGTAGGTCCGGGTATGGGGTCTCTTACAGAACAATTAGCTAGAACAGCTAAGAAAGTGTTAGCTTTTGAAATTGACCAAAGGCTTATCCCAGTTTTAGAAGATACATTGAGTCCATATGATAACGTTACTGTTGTGAATGAAGACATACTAAAAGCTCATGTTGAAAAAGAAATAAAAACACATTTACAAGATTGCGATAAGATAATGTTGGTAGCTAATTTACCATATTATATAACGACACCGATATTGATGAACTTATTAGAGAATCACCTTCCAATCGATGGTTATGTCGTTATGATGCAAAAAGAAGTTGGAGAACGTTTAAATGCACAAGTTGGAAGTAAAAGTTATGGCTCATTATCCATAGCTTGTCAGTATTATACTGAAACTGAACGTGTTTTAGTCGTCCCTAAGACTGTCTTCATGCCTCCACCTAATGTCGATTCTATTGTAATTAAATTGACTACTCGTAAAGAACCTATTGTAGAAGTAGATGATGAAAAATTATTGTTCACACTCTCAAAAGGTGCATTTGCACAACGTAGAAAAACAATTTTAAATAATTATATTAGTACAATTAAAGAAGGTAAGTTGCATAAAGATGAAATTCTTGAGTGGTTAAGTGCTTCAAACATAGATCCTAAGCGACGTGGGGAAACGCTAACAATACAAGAATATGCACATCTTTGTAACAATTTGAAAAAATACCCAAATTTATCTGTGTAAATATATTGACAATGCGTTCTCTAATTGATAAAATTTAAATTTTATTTGACAAAATACCACTTTCGTAGTATAATTTTATTTATAGCGAGGTGGGTCAATATGCCGAAGACTTTAGTAGACATCAAAAAAATATTAGATTGTCAATTAGGAAATCGTATTGTACTTAAAGCTAATGGAGGACGTAAGAAGTTAATTGAGCGCAGTGGCGTGCTTAAGGAAACGTATCCATCAGTTTTCGTGGTCGAATTAGATCAAGAGAAACATAATTTTGAACGTGTATCTTATACATACACTGATGTATTAACTGAGAATGTCCAAGTAACTTTTATGAATGAACATAAAGAAGAATTTATAGTTCAGTAAATTAAAGTATTTAATAAAAAACTCTACGCGATATGACTGTGATATGGCGTAGGGTTTTTTATTATGCGAAAAATAGAATAAAGCTAATACTTT
This sequence comes from Mammaliicoccus fleurettii, assembly GCF_003970575.1. GTDB lineage: Bacteria > Bacillota > Bacilli > Staphylococcales > Staphylococcaceae > Mammaliicoccus > Mammaliicoccus fleurettii. Next base: position 23,808 of record NZ_RXWZ01000029.1, on the reverse strand, counting down.
CTAACTTTTATTTATGGTAAAATCATAATAATAAGTTTTAGAGAGGGCAAGTATATGATTTATGAGACTGCACCAGCAAAAATTAATTTAACACTAGATACATTGTACAAACGTGATGATGGTTATCATGAAGTAGAGATGATAATGACAACAGTCGATTTAAATGATCGATTGACTTTCGAAAGTAGAGATGACGGTAAAATTATAATTGATGTTGAACATAATTTCGTGCCAAGTGATCACAGAAATCTAGCATATAAAGCAGCGAAATTGATGCAAGATAAATACAATATTAAAGAAGGTGTGAAGATTTCATTAGAAAAAAGCATACCTATCTCTGCAGGATTGGCAGGTGGTTCAAGTGATGCAGCTGCAACATTTAGAGGCTTGAATGAATTGTGGGGTATAAACGAATCACTGGAATCTTTAAGTGAACTTGCATCAGAAATTGGATCGGATATATCTTTTTGTATTTATGGAAAGACGGCATTGTGCCAAGGTAGAGGTGAAAAATTAACACACCTTCCAAAACCACCTTCTGCCTGGGTAGTTATCGCTAAACCGGATATCGGCGTATCAACACCTGAAATATATGGGGCTTTAAATTTGGATGACAAGATTGAAGTGCGCACACAAGACTGCCGAGATGCTTTAGAAAAAAACGATTATGGAGTACTATGCCAAACACTTGGTAATAGTCTTGAGAAGGTCACGATGAAGTTATATCCCGAAGTTGAGAAGCTAAAGAATACTATGAAAAATAGTGGTGTGGATGCTGCACTAATGAGTGGAAGTGGACCAACTGTATACGGCTTTGTGCAAAAAGAACGACAAGCTAAGCAAGTGTACAATGCTTTAATGGGATGTTGTAATGACGTTTATATTGCACGTCTTCTTGGCTGATTTTGTAGAACACGTACAATTATAGTATAATTATTCTTGAAAATACGTAATAGAGATTGGGGTTTTATAAATGCGTTTTAAACGAAGTGAAAGAATCGTTTATATGACACAATATTTATTGAAACATCCGAACGAACTAGTACCGCTGACTTATTTTGTTAATCATTTTGGTCAGGCAAAGTCGTCTATTAGCGAAGACATACAAATTATCAAAGAAACGTTTAATGCCGAAAGACTTGGTATTATTGAGACAACTGCAGGAGCGAGTGGCGGTGTTACTTATCGCCCTAAAATGTATGTTGAAGAAGCGCGTGAATTGATAGCAAAGCTATGTGAATTGCTAAAAGAGAAAGAAAGACTGCTGCCAGGCGGATATTTATTTATGTCAGATTTAGTAGGTAATCCTAAATTATTAAATCAAGTAGGAGAATTAATTGCTACTATGTACATGGATGAAGAACTTGATGCGGTTGTTACAATAGCGACAAAAGGGATTTCTTTAGCTAACGCAGTTGCAAAAGTACTTAATTTGCCAGTTGTTGTTATAAGAAAAGATAATAAAGTTACTGAAGGATCAACAGTATCGATAAACTACGTTTCGGGTTCATCGAGAAAGATTGAGACAATGGTATTATCTAAAAGAACATTAGCTGAATATTCGAATGTATTAATTGTTGATGATTTCATGAGAGCAGGTGGCTCTATAAATGGCGTAATCAATTTGATGAATGAGTTTAAGGCTACAGTAAAAGGGGTATCAGTACTTGTAGAATCAAAAGAAGTTAAACATCGATTGATTGAAGATTATACATCTTTAGTTAGATTATCTGACGTAGACGAATACAATCAACAATTTTCAGTAGAAGAAGGCAACTGTTTGAAAAGATTTAATTAAAAGGAGAGATATTCAACATGAAAAGTATTAACGCAGCAAACGCTCCAGAAGCATTAGGGCCATATTGCCATGCAGTAGTAGTAGATAGTTTAGTATTTACTTCAGGTCAAATACCATTAAATCAGCAAGGTGAAGTCGTATCAGATGATGTAAAAGCACAAACGAAGCAAGTACTTGAGAATTTAAAAATAGTACTTGAAGAAAGTGGCGCTACATTAGATAGTGTCGTTAAATCATTAATCTTTATAAAAGATATGAATGATTTCCAAGACATCAATTCTGTTTATGGAGAGTATTTTAATGAACATTTGCCTGCTAGAAGTTGTGTGGAAGTCGCACGTTTACCAAAAGATGTAAAAGTTGAGATTGAAATGATCGCAAAAATAAAATAACTAACTTCAATTAATATGATGCTGCTACTTTAAATAGACAAAACAGGGGGCACACAAATCATGAAGGTAACAGATGTGAGATTGAGAAAAATTCAAACAGATGGAAGAATGAAGGCGTTGGTTTCAATTACTTTAGACGATGGCTTTGTTATTCACGATTTAAGAGTAATTGAGGGAAATTCAGGACTGTTTGTTGCTATGCCTAGTAAACGTACACCTGACGGGGAGTTTAGAGATATTGCGCATCCTATTAACTCTGAAATGAGACAAGAAATACAAGAAGCGGTTATGAAAGTTTATGATGAAACTGATGAAGTGATAATTCCAAAATCAGCTCAAGAAAATTCTGAAACAGAAACTGAAGAATCAGAAACTGAAGAATCAGAAACTGAAAAAGAAGAAAAAGAAGAAAAAGAAGAATAACATATCCAAAACAATATAGTTTTGTTGAAATGTTAAAAACTGTCGAAAAGTATGAGACTTTCCGACAGTTTTTTTGTGCGATTTTATAAAATATTTTAAAAAAATGAATTATTTATAACAAATTTATTCTTTAAAAAATAACTCTTCCTTGATAGTCATATGAGAATTAAATTATAATATAATAAAGTGTGTATAAATGGAGGTATTTGTAATGCAAAAATATGCAGTCATATTAGCTGCTGGTAAAGGTACAAGAATGAAATCTAAACTTTACAAAGTTTTACACCCGATAGCTGGTGAAGCAATGGTTCAACATGTTATTGATAGTGTTAAAAATGCTGGTGTAGAAACAGTAGTTACAGTTGTTGGACATGGAGCAGAAAAGGTTAAAGATACTATTGGTCATGCATCTCAGTTTGTACATCAAGAAGAACAATTAGGAACGGCTCATGCAGTTAAAACTGCTAAAGATATATTGGGAAATAACAAGGGCACAACAATTGTCGTGTGTGGTGACACACCATTAATTAGTGATGAGACTATTAGCTCGCTGTTAACATTTCATGAAAATGAAAATGCTGTAGCAACTGTATTATCTGCAAAAGTGAGTAATCCATTTGGTTATGGTAGGATTATTCGAGACAAATCTGGTTTAGTGTCAGAAATTGTTGAACAAAAAGATGCTACAGAAGGGCAAGTTGAAGTAAACGAAATTAGTTCTGGGATTTTTGCATTTGATAATGAAAAATTATTCGAAACTTTAGAAAAAGTACAAAATGATAATGCTCAAGGTGAATATTATTTACCAGACGTTATACGAATCTTAAAAGAAGAAGATGAAAAAGTGGCTGCATACATTACGGATGACGTAGATGGCATTATGGGTGTGAATGATAGAGTACAACTAGCAAAAGCAGAGCAGAAAATGAAAGAACGTATTAATTTACAACATATGATAAATGGTGTGACAATTGTGGATCCTGCTACAACTTATATAGGAAAACACGTTGTGATTGGTGAAGACACAGTAGTTGAACCAGGTACAAGAATTGCTGGCAAAACAATTATAGGAAAAAATGTTGCGATTGGAATGAATTCTGACATCAAAAATAGTACAATTAAAGATAATGCAACAATTAAGCAATCTGTGATTACAGATTCTGTTGTAGGTGAATTTTCTACAGTCGGACCTTTTGCACAATTAAGACCGGGTACTGAGTTAGGTAAAGAGACAAAAATTGGTAACTTCGTAGAGACTAAGAAAGCAGTCTTGAAAGATGGCGCCAAAGTTTCTCACTTAAGTTATATTGGAGATGCAGAAGTAGGTGAAAGAACAAATATTGGCTGTGGTTCAATAACTGTTAATTATGACGGAGTTAATAAATTCCGTACCATTATAGGAGATGATGCGTTTATTGGATGTAATTCAAATCTAGTTGCACCAGTAGAAGTTGGAGATGGATCATTCATAGCAGCAGGTTCAACAATTACAGATGATGTGCCTGATGAAAGTTTAGCGCTTGGTCGTGCTAGACAAACTACAAAACAAGGATACTACAAAACGAAATAAAAGGAGCCGTCAAAAAATGAGTCAAAATGATATTGGAGGAACAGAAATGTTGAATACTGAATATAAGAACTCTTCATTAAAAATATTTTCACTTGAAGGAAATCAGCCTTTAGCACAAGAAGTTGCAAATCTAGTAGGAATTCCATTAGGGAAATCGACAGTTAAGAGATTTGCTGATGGTGAGGTTCAAATTAATATTGAAGAAAGTATTCGTGGTTGTGATGTATTTATTATTCAACCAACATCAAATCCAGTAAATGAACACTTGATGGAATTATTAATTATGATTGATGCTTGTAAACGTGCATCAGCAGCAAACATTAATATTGTAATGCCTTATTATGGTTACGCTAGACAAGATCGTAAAGCAAGAAGTCGTGAACCTATCACAGCTAAACTTGTGGCAAACATTATTGAAAAAGCTGGCGCTAGTAGAATGATAGCACTTGATTTACATGCTCCTCAAATTCAAGGGTTCTTTGATATACCGATTGATCATTTAATGGGCGTACCAATTTTATCCAACTACTTCTTAGAAAAAGGTTTGGACCCTGAATCAACAGTTGTTGTATCACCAGATCATGGTGGAGTAACAAGAGCTCGTAAAATGGCAGACCGTCTTAAAACACCTATAGCAATTATTGATAAACGTCGTCCAAAACCAAATGTCGCAGAAGTGATGAATATCGTCGGGGACATAGATGGTAAGACTGCTATCATTATCGATGATATTATTGATACAGCTGGAACAATCACTTTAGCTGCTGACGCACTCGTTAAAAAAGGTGCAAAAGAAGTATACGCATGTTGTACTCATCCAGTATTATCTGGCCCTGCAAAAGAACGTATCGAAAGTTCTCAAATTAAAGAATTAGTTGTTACAAACTCTATACAGTTGCCAGAAGATAGAAAACCAGCCAATGTTAAAGAGTTATCTGTAGCAGAATTATTAGCACAAGCTATCGTGCGTGTGTATGAACAAGAATCAGTTAGTGTGCTATTTGATTAATTTTTAATATTCGTGTATAATAACAAACGGTTCATTTTAATGGACTAAATAACCACTTACAAGCAACATTTAATGTTGATGGGTGAGTGTAGGAGCGCATATTGCGCAAGTATGAAAGGTGGAAAAGATAATGACTTCATTAAAGTCAGTTATCCGTCAAGGTAAACAAACTCGTTCTAGTTTACGTAAATTAAGAGCTTCAGGTGTTATTCCAGCAGTAGTATACGGTTACGGTGCTAAAAATACATCTGTTAAAGTTGATGAAATTGAATTCATCAAAACAATTCGTGAAGTTGGACGTAACGGTGTTATCGAATTAGGCGTTGGTTCTAAATCAATCAAAGTGATGGTTTCAGATTATCAATATGATTCTCTTAAAAACCAAATCACACATGTTGACTTCTTAGCAATCAACATGAAAGAAGAATTAACTGTTGATGTACCTGTATTATTAGTAGGTGAAGCAGCTGGTGCTTCTGAAGGCGGCGTAGTTCAACAACCATTATTCAACTTACAAGTAACAACAACTCCAGATGCAATTCCTGAAAATATCGAAGTTGATATTACAGAATTAGGTATCGGTGATAGCTACTTAGTAGGTGACTTAAATGCAACTGAAAAATATTCTATCGAAAACGATAAAGAAGAAGCAGTTGTAACAGTTGTTCCTCCTATAGAAGAACCTGATGAAGACGCTGAAGAAACTGCAGCTGAAGAAGCAGATGCAGTAGCTGAAGAAGAAGCAGACAAAGAAGAAGCTGAAGAAGAAAAATAAGCTTCTAAATAGCTTGAGAGGCTGAGACAAATTAATTGTCTCAGCCTCTTCTTTTTATTTAAGTATAGTTAGATGAAATAAATCATAAAAATGCTATAATATATACTTAGTATTAATATGGAGGTTACAACATGAAATGTATTGTTGGACTTGGAAATATCGGAAAAAAATATGACCGTACGCGTCACAATATAGGATTTGAAGTAGTTGATGAACTAGTGGAACGTCATCAATTACAAATAGATAAACAAAAATTCAAAGGTGCATATACAATAGGATTAATTAACGGAGAAAAAGTAATGCTTATTGAACCTATGACTTTTATGAATTTATCTGGTGAGGCAGTAAGACCGCTTATGGATTATTACAATATAGATATAGAGGATTTAGTTGTACTATATGATGATATGGACCAATCTCAAGGACATTTGAGATTACGTCAGAAAGGAAGTGCTGGTGGCCATAACGGTATGAAGTCATTAATTCAACATTTAGGAACAGATCGATTTAATAGAATAAGAATTGGAATTGATCGCCCTACAAATGGTATGAGTGTACCTAGTTATGTACTTCAGAAGTTTTCTGATGATGAAATGATTACAATGGAAAAAGTAATTGACCGTGCAGCTGATGCTTGTGAAGCGTTAATTAAAGGCGAAACTTTTCAAAATGTAATGAACCAGTATAATGGTGAAATAAAATGAAACATGTTATGCATGAAATCATACAAGCAGATGAACGTTTTCAAGATTTAGAACAAATTTTTGGAGAAAAAAATATACTTGTTACAGGATTGAACCAATCTAGTAAAGCATTGCTTATATTAGAACAATATATTAAAAGTGATAAACAATTAGTAATAGTTACAAACAACTTGTATCAAGCAGATAAATTAGAAGCGGATATTCTGCAATTACTACCTCCAGAAGAAGTGTTTAAATTCCCTGTACAAGATATTATGATTGAAGCATTTTCTACACAAAGTCCAGACTTAATGAGTGAAAGAATTAGAACATTAACCCAGCTTGCACAAGACAAGAAAGGGTTATTTATCGTACCCATTAATGGACTAAAAAAACAATTAACGCCAAAAAATATTTGGAATGAACATTATAAATCAATTAAAATTGGCGACGAGATCGATTTAGATGATTGGGCTAAACAACTCGTAGATATGGGTTATAAGAGGCAAACATTGGTTTCTGCAATCGGTGAGTTTTCTATTCGTGGTGGTTTAATTGATATTTATCCTGTAACTGGGGATCCAGTTCGTATTGAATTGTTTGATACAGAAGTAGATGGTATGAGACTGTTCGATGTAGAAACACAACGTTCTTTAGATAATATAGAACAAGTAGAAATTACGACTGCAAGTGATTATATCTTCACTAGTGAACAAATCAATCGATTGTCTGAACGAATGGAAGAATCTTATGAAACAACCCGTCAAAAATTACCTACTGAAATACGTCCTGACTTAAAAGATACGTATCAAAATATATTGATGCAAAGTGATGAATTGAAAGATCATCAAATTTTAAGACGTGTTATTGCATTTATGTATGATGAGATAACCACTTTAACGGATTATTTAGCTGATGATGCACGCATTGTTGTAGATGAATATAATCGAATTAAAGAAACTGAGAAATCTCTAGATGTTGAAATTGAAGAATTTACGCAATCACTAATTGAATCTGGTCAAGGATTTGTAGGTCAACGTTTTATTTCTGAAAATGCATTTACTGATTTGTTAAATCAACATAAAGTTGCCTATTTCACATTATTTACGGCAAGTATGCCAGTAGAAATTGAAGAAATGGTTAAATTTTCGTGTAAACCAGTACAAAGATTTTATGGACAGTATGATATTATGCAATCTGAATTTGATCGATTTATGAAGCAAGGGTTTACTGTTGTCTTGTTGGCTGAATCTGAAACGAGGAAGTCTAAAATTCAAAGTATGCTGACTGATATGAACATACCAACAGTAATCGATAGAGTTACAGAAGTAGGTCAAACAGGACAAGCTGTTGTAACTGACGGTGCTTTATCAGAAGGATTTGAACTACCTTATATGAATTTGGTGGTAGTCACTGAAAAAGAATTGTTCAAAGCTCGCGAACGTAAACAATCTAAGAGAAGACAGAAATTATCTAATGCAGAAAAAATAAAATCTTACCAAGAGCTTAATGTCGGTGATTATGTTGTACATGTTCATCATGGTGTCGGTAAATATTTAGGTGTTGAAACTTTAGAGGTTTCTGGTATACACAAAGACTATATTAAAATTCAATATAAAGGCACAGACCAATTGTTTGTACCTGTAGATCAAATGAATGATGTACAGAAATTCGTAGGTTCAGATGATAAAGAACCGAAAGTTAATAAACTTGGTGGTACTGAGTGGAAAAAAACAAAAGCGAAAGTACAAAAAAATGTTGAAGATATTGCAGATGAATTATTAAAGCTATATCAAGAACGTGAACAAGTTGAAGGATATCAATTTGGGCCAGATACAGAAGAACAAATGACATTTGAAATGGACTTCCCATATGAACCTACGCCTGACCAAGTCACTTCTTTAGAAGAAATCAAAGAAGACATGGAAAAAAGAAGACCAATGGATAGGTTATTATGCGGTGATGTAGGTTATGGTAAGACAGAAGTGGCCATAAGAGCGTCTTTTAAAGCTGTCATGGAAGGAAAGCAAGTTGCTATTTTAGTGCCTACAACTATCCTTGCACAGCAACATTTTGAAACCTTTAGAGAACGTATGCAAGAATATCCAGTTGAAATACAAATGATGAGTAGATTTAGAACGCCAAAACAAGTAAAAGAAACGAAAGCAGGCATTAAATCAGGATTTGTAGATATTGTTGTTGGAACACATAAATTACTAAGTAAAGATGTGGAATATAAAGATTTAGGGTTATTAGTAGTAGATGAAGAGCAAAGATTTGGTGTAAAACATAAAGAACGTATAAAAGCATTAAAAACAAACGTAGATGTACTTACTTTAACTGCAACGCCTATACCAAGAACGCTGCATATGAGTTTATTAGGTGTAAGGGATTTATCAGTTATTGAAACGCCACCCGAAAACAGATTTCCCGTTCAGACATATGTTCTAGAACAAAATATGAGCTTTGTTAAAGAAGCGCTTGAGCGAGAACTTTCACGAGGTGGTCAAGCATTCTACTTATATAACAGAGTGCAGTCTATCTATCAAAAAAGCGAACAATTATCTATGTTAATGCCAAATGCAAGAATTGGTGTTGCACATGGACAAATGTCTGAGCGTGAATTAGAAGAAACGATGCTAAACTTTGTAGATGGTGAATATGATATTCTTGTCACAACGACAATCATTGAAACAGGTGTTGATGTACCAAATGCTAATACATTAATTATTGAAGATGCTAATAGATTTGGTTTAAGTCAGCTGTATCAATTGCGAGGAAGAGTTGGCCGTTCAAGTCGAATAGGATATGCTTACTTTTTACATGAACAAAATAAAGTATTAACAGAAGTTGCAGAACAAAGACTACAAGCAATTAAAGAATTTACTGAATTAGGTTCAGGCTTTAAAATTGCAATGCGTGATTTGAATATTCGTGGTGCTGGTAATCTTTTAGGAAGTCAGCAACATGGATTTATAGATTCTGTAGGTTATGATCTGTATTCTCAAATGTTAGAAGAAGCGGTTAATGTGAAACGAGGTATTGAACCTGAATCTGAAGTGCCGCAATTAGAAGTCGATATTAAAATAGATGCTTATATTCCGGCTGAATATATTAAGAATGAACAAGCTAAAATTGAAATGTATAAAAAGTTAAGATCCATTTCTACACAAGCTCAGCTAGAAGATATACAAGATGAATTATTAGATCGTTTTGGCGAATATCCTATAGAAGTGAAACGACTTTTAGACGTAGTTGAAATTAGGTTGAATGGTATTCACTTCGGTATTACAGAAATTAAAGAAGTGGTTAAAGTAATACAATTGACCGCATCTGAATATACTACAAACCATTTAAAAGGGGATGTGTTATTCAAAGTGACAGAACCTCTAGGTAGAAAGCTTAAAATAGCAGTTGCAGACAATCAAATGGTATTTAAATTGCAAAAAACAAAGCAATGGTTAGATGACTTGAAATTCTTAACTAAAGTGATAAATGAAAGTTTGGTAGATGATGACACAATCTAAACCTATTTTTAATAGTGTATTACTGTTAACAGGTACAATGGTAATAGTAAAAATATTAAGTGCGATTTATAGAGTGCCTTATCAAAACATTTTAGGTGACGAAGGATTGTATGCTTATCAACAAGTATACCCTCTAGTTGCGATAGTGAGTGTAGTTAGTTTAAACGCCTTACCAAGCGTAATGAGTGGTTGGATGATTAAACGAAACTATAATGAGATAGTTGGGATGTTCTGGTTCATGCAAATTATTTGCATGGTCATCGGTGTTGGCATATTTCTTAGTGCAGAGCTTATTAGCGAATTGATGGGTGATGCGAACTTAACACCTATGATTCGAATGGCAAGTTTAGCGATGTTACCACTCGTTTTTATTTCAATGGTTCGTGGATATTATCAAATGAATCATAATATGAATTATATAGCAGTATCTCAAGTAATTGATCAAGTGCTAAGAGTTGGTATCATACTAATTGCAATCATCATCTTTATAACGATGGATATATCTATTTATCAAGCTGGTACGTTAGCTATTGCTGGATCTGTCTTAGGACTAATTTGCGTTGTTATATATTTCTTGTTTAAAAGAAAACCAAAATTACAGTTTTCCTGGGAAATAAAGATGAAAGATACTAAAAATATCATAACTATGACTGTTTTGTATGCAATTTCTTATTTAATACTTATTTTGTGGCAAATTGTTGATTCATTTACGCTCGTCAATTTACTTCAAGACACGGGATATACTTTTCATGAAAGTATAAAAGTAAAAGGTATTTTTGATAGAGGTGCTTCTCTTATACAGATGGGGCTAATAATCACGACAACTTTTAGCTTTGTTCTAATTCCGTTATTAACGGATCAACTGCAAAAGAAAAACAATAAACTTGTAAATGAATATGCTAATACTTCTTTAAAAATAACTGTGCTGTTTAGTATGGCAGCAGCTATTGGTTTAATAAATTTATTACCATTACTTAATACAGTGTTCTTTAAAACAAATGAATTGATAGGGACATTAAGTGTCTTTATGCTTGCTGTTGTATTTGTTACTTTTATCATTATGTATACTGCTTTACTACAAGTGAAGCTAAAAAGAGGCGTATTATTTTCAGCGCTATTAATTGGCCTTATTTCGAAAATAATTGGCAATTATATCTTTGTCTTGAATTTTGGTATATTGGGTGCAAGTTTGTCGACGGTGCTTTCGCTAGCGATATACACGTTAGTCTTGCATGTGTTTGTAATGAAACTTTATCGATTCCAAAGTATGGGATTATTTATATTTAAAGTCATATCTCTTTTAATAATTATGTCAGTAATTGTGCAAACGATATTACTGATACATACTACATCAAGATTAACGAGTCTACTTTTAATGATTTTGGCGGGTATTGTTGGCGTAACTATAGTCATAATAGGTATAATAAAAATGAAAATATTAATAAAAGATGAATGGAAACATTTACCTTTAATGGATAAAATAATAAAGGAGTAATTAAATCATGGCGCAACAAATTATAGTTGTTGGCTTAGGTAATTATAGTATTGATGAATTGCCTATGGGTGTTTATCGCAAGCTTCAGTCTGCTGACACAGTATATGCAAGAACACTGGAACATCCAGTAATAAAAGAATTAACTGATTTAAAGTGGCAAGGTTTTGATAGTGTTTATGAAAAACATGCAGATTTTATAACTGTATATGAAGAAATTGTGGACACTTTAATTAAAAAAGCTGACACTGAAGATGTTATTTATGCCGTACCAGGTGATCCTATGGTGGCAGAAACAACAACTCAACTTCTTATAGAAAGATATCCGGATGTTAAAATTCTTGGTGGTAAAAGCTTTTTAGATGATATGTTTAGAGCTGTTAATATCGATCCAAACGATGGCTTTACTTTATTAGATGGAACTAATTTGGAAGATACTACATTGAATGTGAGAACAAATACGATTATTACGCAAGTTTACGACCAACTTGTGGCTTCTGATATTAAAGTCACTTTAATGGAAAGATATCCTGATGAACATCCAGTGAAGTTAGTATCTAATGCTAGACTTGGTGTGGCGGATGTTATAACTTGTCCTCTATATGAAATGGATCATCACGCTGAACTATCTAACTTAACGAGTTTATTTGTGCCAAAGATTTCAGAACAACAACAAATGTACAATGACTTCCAATATTTAGAACAAACTATCGATACACTTGTATCTGAAGATGGTTGTCCGTGGGATAAAGTACAAACACATGAAACGTTAAAACGTTATATAATTGAAGAATCATTTGAATTGATTGAAGCAATTGACGAAGAAGACATTGATCACATTATAGAAGAACTCGGAGATGTTTTACTGCAAGTCATGTTACACGCTTCTATTGGTAAAAAAGAAGGCTACTTTGACGTTAGAGAAGTTGTACAAGAACTCACTAGTAAAATGATTCGTAGACACCCTCATGTTTTTGGGAATAAAGAAGCAAAGAATATCGAAGATCTTAATCAAATTTGGCAAAGCGAAAAGTTAAAAGAAGGTAAAGTGAAACGAGAAAAACTAGAAAAAATATTTGCTGATTACTTTTTGAAGTTGTATGATAAAACCAAATTAGAGGGTCTTAGTGAAGATGAACTAAAAGAATTTATAAATAAAGGAGACTTAACAATTTGAGATTAGATAAGTATTTAAAAGTATCTCGATTAATTAAACGTCGTACACTTGCAAAAGAAGTCAGTGACCAAGGTAGAGTTAAAGTGAATGGTCAGACTGCTAAAGCAGGGACAACTGTAAGTGTAGAAGACGAATTAGAAATTCGACTTGGAAACAGAATTATTGTAGTTAAAGTAACAGGATTGTCAGAACATGCAAATAAGGAAAATGCTAAGACGATGTTTGAAGTAATCAAAGAAGAAAAAATACAAGATTCTATATAAATAAGGAGGTACGTATATGGCGCAAAAAATTAAAAATCTAGACAATGAATTTACGCAGTCACAAAATAAAAAGAAGAAGACTGTCAATAAAACGCGCCAAGTGGTACGAAAGAGACTGACCTTATTTGGTGGAGTGTTATTGTTTATTATTCTTGTTATGGTTATTATGTTAGTCCTTCAAAAAAATCGTAATGATGAATTAGTGCAAGAACGTAAAGATAAAGCTGTAACTTATGAAAAGTTACAGGATAAGGAAATAGAACTTAAAGAACAAATTAAACGCCTTAATGATAAAGAGTATATTGAGAAGCTTGCAAGAAGTGAATATTTCTTAAGTAATGATGGCGAAATAATATTTAAATTACCAGATGAAAAAAAACAATCGGAAAAAGACAAATAATCTATATATGACGTTGTATAATTTTGTATAGAAGCATATAATAAGGTTAAAGTGAAATTATATCAGGAGGATACAGTAATAATATGTCAATTGAAGTAGGCAATAAAGTCAAAGGGAAAGTTACAGGTATTAAGAATTTTGGTGCATTTGTAGAATTACCTGAAGGTAAAAGTGGCCTTGTGCATATCAGTGAAGTGGCTGATAACTACGTCGAGAACGTGAATGACCATTTAACTGTAGGCGACGAAGTAGAAGTAAAAGTATTAACAGTGGCTGATGATGGTAAAATAAGTTTATCAATTAAAAAGGCTAAAGAACGTCCAAAGCGTCAAGCGCCTAAGAAAGAACCAAAGCCTGAAGACTTTGAGAAGAAATTATCAAACTTTTTGAAAGATAGTGAAGATAAGTTGACGTCTATTAAAAGACAAACTGAATCACGTCGCGGTGGTAAAGGTGCAAAACGATAATTAATTATAATAAAAAGAGGCTAATTAGTTGAGCCTCTTTTTATTTTGAAAAGATCAAGTGAATTTTTGAAATTGAGGTGTGTAACAATGCTCGATATAACTTGGAATAAAAATGATAATTTAGCATTGGCTGTTTCAACAGGAATAGATAGTATGTCACTATTACACATGTTAAATACGACTTATAAGCACACATATCATAATTTAATTTGTTTTCATGTTAATCATGGTTTAAGAGAAGCATCGAAAGAAGAAGCAGCATTTATTGAACGTTTTTGTAAAGAACGGGATATTGAAATATATATTAAAACTTTAGATTTAAGCGAAGTTGTGAATCGTGAGAAAAGCATTCAAGATGTATCTAGAAAAATGAGATATGAGTGGTTTGATGAAATGATGAAACAAACTCAGAGCGATGTGTTGTTGACTGCACATCACTTGGACGATCAAAAAGAAACAATTACTTATCGATTGTTTACTGGAAGAATTGGTCGTGCCTCTTTAGGAATTGAGCAAGTTCAAGAAAGAAAAGATTACATCATATGTAGACCATTTTTAAATTTACCTAAATCATCATTAGTTAAATATCATGAAGAATTTGCATTCCGTTATTTTGAAGATGATTCTAATAAAGACACTAAATATACACGCAATTATATACGCAACAAAATCTTGCCTGTTATTCAACAACGTGAAGAGTTGTCAACAGACCATTTACTCGATTTAAATCAATGGATGAATGATGCAAGAAGTTTAATAGTTGAGCAAGCTAAGTTATTTATAAGTACTGAAGTTCAGCAGCTAAATAAAGTTGTGATTAACAGAAATGCATTTAATCGTTTAAATCACTTAGTTAAGATAGAAGTGTTAGATCAATTGTTAGAATCATATATACAACAACGTTTCAGTGTTAAAGCATACAAAGAATGGATAGGTATATTTGAGAATTTTGAAAAACAATCTATATTTCATATATCTGATGATTGGCAGTTTATAGTAGCATATGATAAATTATTACTATGTGAAGATATTGAGTTCAATGTAAATTCTAAATTTATAAATCGTAACGAGCAATATGTATTTGGGAATTGGTTAATTGAAGCGAACGACATAGCATCGCCTTTATTTATAAGAAAGAGACTGTCTGGAGATCGTGTTCAGTATTATAACCGGGGAAATAAACATCACAAAAAAGTTAATAGAATCATGATTGATCATAAGATTGACATACATAAGAGAAACAATTGTCCGATTATTTTATATGGTGATGATATTATTGCAATTGGTGACTTTTGGATGGATTCTAACTTTAAAAACGCATTAACTATTACTTATATTGGAGATGACTTTAATGAATGATTCGATTAAGTCTGTTGTTTTATCAGAGGAACAGATTCAAGAAAGATGCAAAACATTAGGAAAGCAAATCACTGAAGATTATAATGGAAAGACACCTATATGTATAGGTATTTTAAAAGGTTCAATCATGTTTATGGCTGACTTAATAAAATGCATTGATACACATGTAGAATTAGATTTTATGGATGTATCTAGTTATCATGGAGGTACTGAATCAACGGGAGAAGTAAAAATATTAAAAGATTTGAGTACTTCAGTAGAAAATAGAGATGTCATCATCATTGAAGATATTCTAGAAACTGGTACGACATTAAATTCAATAGTCGATTTATTAAAATATAGAAATGTTAATTCTATTGAGATTGTAACATTGCTAGATAAACCGATGAAGCGTAAAGTGGATATTGAAGCTAAATATGTTGGAGAAAAAATTCCTGATGAATTTGTAGTAGGATACGGACTTGATTTTGCAGAGAGATATCGTAACTTACCTTATATTGGAACGCTTAAACCTGAAATATATCAATGATGTATATCGTTAAGGTTAATTACTAGCGTAAGAAATTACAAATATGGTAAAATTTTTGTTAGTTTTATTAATTGAGTAGGAGGACAAATTGAATGCAAAAAGCTTTTCGAAATATATTAATGATCGCGCTTTTAGCTATCGTCCTTTTTGGTGTTTTCCAGTTCATTAATGGCAATGGACAATCACCAAAACAGCTTACATATAATGAGTTTATGACGAAGCTTGAAAAAGGCGATTTAAAAACGTTAACTATACAACCTGAACAGAATGTGTATATGGTTAGCGGCGAATTAAAAGATGGTAAAGATGAAACATATACATCTTCAGTTTTGTTTAACAACCAAGATGATTTGAAAAAAATTACTGATACTGCCGAAAAACAAGATGATTTAAAATTTAATGTTAAAGAAGAAGAAAAACAAAGTGTCTTTGTTAGTGTATTAACAACACTTATACCTGTTTTAATTATTGCATTTTTATTCATATTCTTCTTAAGCCAAATGCAAGGCGGCGGCGGTGGCGGCGGCCGAGTAATGAACTTTGGTAAATCAAAAGCTAAACTTTATGATAACCAGAAGAAACGTGTTAGATTCTCTGATGTAGCAGGTGCTGATGAAGAGAAACAAGAATTAGTAGAAATTGTCGATTTCCTTAAAGATAATCGTAAATTCAAAAAAATGGGTGCACGAATTCCAAAAGGTGTTTTACTTGTTGGTCCTCCAGGTACAGGTAAAACATTACTTGCTAGAGCAGTAGCGGGTGAAGCTGGAACACCATTCTTCTCAATAAGTGGTTCTGACTTCGTTGAGATGTTCGTTGGTGTCGGTGCAAGTCGTGTACGTGACTTGTTTGAAAATGCTAAGAAAAATGCCCCATGTATCATCTTTATTGATGAAATTGATGCAGTTGGTCGTCAACGTGGAGCTGGTGTTGGCGGTGGTCACGACGAACGTGAACAAACGCTGAACCAATTATTAGTAGAAATGGATGGATTCGGTGAAAATGAAGGAATCATTATGATTGCTGCAACAAACCGTCCTGACATTTTAGACCCAGCGTTATTACGTCCAGGTCGTTTCGATAGACAAATTCAAGTGGGACGTCCAGATGTTAGAGGACGTGAGGCAGTACTTAAAGTGCATGCTCGTAATAAACCATTAGATGAAACAGTAGACTTAAAAGCAATATCTCAAAGAACACCAGGGTTCTCTGGTGCAGATTTAGAAAACTTATTAAACGAAGCTTCATTAGTAGCAGCTCGTTCTGATAAAACTAAAATTGACATGAGAGATATAGAAGAAGCAACAGATAGAGTTATTGCAGGTCCAGCTAAGAAAACAAGAATGATTTCTGAAAAAGAAAAAAATATTGTTGCTTACCATGAAGCTGGTCATACGATTATCGGTTGTGTACTAGATGAAGCTGAAATGGTTCATAAAGTTACAATTGTGCCACGTGGCCAAGCTGGCGGTTATGCTATGATGCTTCCTAAAGAAGATCGTTACTTTATGACTGAACCAGAACTTTTAGATAAAATCGTTGGTTTACTTGGTGGACGTGTATCTGAAGAAATTAACTTTGGAGAAGCATCAACTGGTGCGCATAACGACTTCCAACGTGCAACTGGTATTGCACGTAAGATGGTTACTGAATATGGTATGAGTAAAAAAATTGGCCCATTACAATTTGGTAGCTCTGATAGTGGACAAGTATTCTTAGGTAAAGATATGCAATCTGAACCAAATTATTCAGATCAAATTGCGTATGAAATTGATTCAGAAATACAACGTATTATTAAAGAACAATACGAACGTTGTAAACAAATTCTAACTGAACACAAATCACAATTAGAATTAATCGCTAAAACTTTATTAGTTGAAGAAACATTAGTGGCTGAACAAATTCAATCATTATTCAAAGAAGGTAAGTTACCAGAAGTTAAATATGATGATTCTCATCTTGAGCAAAAAAATGATTCAGATGAAGACAAATATGAAGGTGACTTAACAAAACAAGAAGGTACATTAGATATTGAAGACAAAGAAGTTGGTAAATCTTATGATGAAGTTAAAGATGAAGTATCTCATGAAGAAACAAATGAAGATACAGATTTAGATGACAAATCAGATGAGCCTGCTCACGAAGAAAAGCCAAATATTGATGACCTAGGTGACAACAAGCCGACGGATCGTAAAGAATAATTTCACAAAGTCCCTTTCAATGCATTGATTGAGAGGGGCTTTTTTTAAAGAAGGAGTATAAATATGACACAAGATTATTTAGTAAGAGGCTTAGCTTTTAATGATGAAGTTAGAGCTTTTGCTGTAAAAACAACAAATACCGTACAAGAGGCACAAACTCGCCATTATACTTGGCCAACAGCTTCTGCTGCATTAGGTAGATCAATGACAGCGGGCGTAATGATGGGTTCAATGTTGAAAAATGAAGAAAAATTAACAATAACTATTGATGGCGGTGGACCAATTGGTAAAATTATGGTCGATGCCAATGGTAAAGGTGAAGTAAGAGGATATGTTCAAAATCCACAAACGCATTTCCCGTTAAATGAACAAGGAAAATTGGATGTGAGACGTGCAGTTGGAACAGAAGGTATGCTAAATGTCGTTAAAGATATTGGATTAAAAGACTACTTTACTGGCTCTACTCCAATTGTCTCTGGAGAATTAGGCGAAGACTTTACTTACTACTTTGTTACAAGTGAGCAAGTTCCTTCAGCAGTTGGACTTGGGGTACTAGTTAATCCAGACAATTCTATTAAAGCTGCTGGTGGATTTATTATTCAGCTAATGCCAGGAGCATCTGAAGAAACGGTTTCAGCAATTGAAGAAAAAATAAATCAAATGGAACCAGTATCTAAATTAATAGATAGAGGTTTATCACCAGAAGAAATAATTGAAACAGTATTAGGAAAAGAAAATACAAGATTTATTAATAATATGGATATAGATTTTAAATGTAATTGTTCAAGTGAGAAATTTTTAAATGCTATTAAAGGTCTTGGTGAAGCTGAAATAGATGCAATGATAGAAGAAGACCATGGAGCAGAAGCAGAATGTCATTTCTGTAGAACGAAATATCAATATAGCGAAGATGATTTAATCGCACTTAAAAATGCACTTTAATCTAGTAAATACTTTCACTTTATATGAAGGTTTGTTATAATTAATATATCCGATAAATGAACTAAGGTATAAAATACTGTTTAGGAGTGAAGTATAAATGGCTAAAAGAGTAAATAATATTGTAGAATTAATAGGTGATACGCCTGTAGTTAAATTAAACAATGTCGTTGAAGATGGTTCAGCAGATGTTTACGTTAAATTAGAATATCAAAACCCAGGTAGTTCGGTTAAAGATAGAATTGGTTTAGCTATGATAGAAGCTGCTGAAAAAGAAGGAAAAATCAAACCAGGTGACACTATTATTGAACCTACTTCAGGTAATACGGGGATAGGTTTAGCGATGGTTGCAGCTGCTAAAGGTTATAAAGCAGTGTTTGTTATGCCAGATACAATGAGTAGCGAACGTCGTGCATTATTAAAAGCTTACGGTGCTGAATTAGTATTAACACCTGGAGCAGAAGGTATGAAGGGTGCAATTAAAAAAGCTAAAGAACTTAAAGACGAAAAAGGTTACTTTGAACCACAACAATTTGAGAACCCAGCAAATCCTAAAGTCCATGAGTTAACTACTGGTCCTGAAATTGTAGAACAATTTGAAGGCGTTCAAGTTGATGCTTTCTTAGCAGGAGTTGGTACTGGAGGAACTTTATCAGGAGCTGGTAAAGTACTGAAAGAAAAATACCCTGAAATACAAATTGTAGCAATTGAGCCAGAAGCTTCAGCAATCTTAAGTGGTGGAAACCCTGGACCTCATAAACTACAAGGTTTAGGTGCTGGATTCGTACCTGACACTTTAAATACTGACGTTTATGACGATGTTATAAAAGTTGGAAACGAAGAAGCAATGGAAATGTCTAGAAAAGTTGCTAAAGAAGAAGGGATTCTTGGCGGTATTTCTTCAGGAGCTGCAATTGTAGCAGCATTGAAAAAGGCTAAAGATTTAGGTAAAGGTAAAACAGTTGTAACAGTATTACCAAGTAATGGTGAACGTTACCTATCTACACCTTTATATGCTTTTGAAGACTAATGATTTAGAATAAAGCATAAGTATTAAGTATTAAGTATCACGTCTGTAATGAAATAACTTATATAAGTTATTTCATTTAGGCGTGATTTTTTAAATTTGTTATAATAAGTATTATCTAAGAAAAAGGAAGGAAGACTATTTTGAATAACACAAAAATCATGGGTATTTTGAATGTTACCCCAGATTCATTTTCAGATGGTGGTTCGTATAATAGTGTTGAAAAGGCGAGAGAACACGCAGAAAAACTCATTTCAGAGGGTGCTGATATTATAGATATTGGTGGTGTATCTACTAGACCTGGGTATACAGAAGTAAGTTTAGAAGAAGAACTCAACAGAGTAATTCCGGTTATAGAAGCGCTAAGTGACTTAGATGTTCAACTTTCAGTGGATACATATAGAAGTAAAGTTGCTGAAGAGTCATTGAAGAGAGGCGTAACAATGATAAATGATCAGTGGGCCGGTTTATATGACCCTGAAATTTTAAATGTTGTAGCTGAATACAATGCTGAAATTGTACTTATGCATAATGGTGATGGAAAAAGAGAACAGCCTGTTATGGAAGAACTATTACTTTCATTATTAAAACAAGCGAATCAAGCTGAAATTGCTGGTATCCATGGAAAAAATATATGGTTAGATCCAGGGATAGGGTTTGCGAAAACTAGAGAAGAAGAACGTATCGTTATGTCCCGTTTAGATGAATTAGTTGCTACAGGATATAATGTATTACTTGCGACAAGTCGTAAAAGATTAATTAATGATTTATTAGGTGGCAATAGTAGTGTTGATGAGCGCGATGAAGGTACAGCAGCAACAACTGCATATGGTATTGAAAAAGGGGTACATGCAGTTAGAGTACATAATGTACAAATGAACAAAAGAATTGCCCAGACGATTGATACTTTAAAGGAGATTCGAATTAATGGATAGAATTATATTAAAAGGTATGTCTTTTTATGGATATCATGGAGCGTTCGAAGCGGAAAATGAATTAGGACAAATATTTTTAGTGGACTTAGAACTATTTTTAGATTTATCCGAAGCTGGTGAAACTGACGACCTTGAAAAGACTGTTCATTACGGAGAAGTGTTTGAATTAGTTAAAGAAATTATGGAAGGTAAACCCGTACAATTAATTGAACATCTCGCAGAACATATTGCAAAACAAGTCTTTTCGCACTATAATCGAGTATTGGAAACCAAAGTTAAGATTACTAAAAATAATCCGCCGATACCTGGTCATTATGAAGGTGTAGGTATTGAGATAGTGAGGAAGAGATAAATGCACACCGCATATTTAGGTTTAGGAAGTAATATGGGAGATAGAGAACTTCAATTAGAAGAAGCGATTAAATTACTTAATGAAGTTAATGGTATTGAAGTTATCCAGAAATCCCCGATATACGAAACAAAACCAGTAGGATACACAGAACAACCTGATTTTTTGAACATGTGTATTGAAATCTCAACTGAATTGGAATCATCAGAGTTATTAAAAGTTTGTATGATGGTTGAGCAACAGCTCCATCGAGTTAGAGTAGAAAGATGGGGGCCTCGTACAATTGATATAGACATTTTATTATATGATCAATCCGTTATTCAATCACCAGACCTAGAAGTACCACATCCAAGAATTACAGAGAGAGCATTTGTAATGGTACCACTTAACGATATCGCCTCAGATGTTGTTGAACCAATTTCCAAGAAATATATATGGGAACTATTGCTAAACGACGAACAAGTAGTAAAGTATAAGAATGAGGAAAGTTAAAATGTGTGAAAAGCAAATAAACAAACAGAAACAAGAGATGAATTAGTAGATGTTCTTGAACGATTTTTGAAAGTAATGAAAGAATAAGTAGAACTAAGTGCAATTTAAATAAGGAGTGGAATATCATGTCAGAAGAAATGAATGACCAAATGTTGGTTCGTAGAGAAAAATTACAAGAGTTAAGAGATTTAGGAATCGATCCGTTTGGCGAGAAATTTGTTAGAAGCGGTGATTCAGTAACTTTACACGAAGAATGGGATCAGTTTAGTAAAGAAGAGCTTCACGATAAAGAAGAAGGCTCAGCAGTAGCTATAGCAGGTCGTTTAATGACTAAAAGAGGTAAAGGTAAAGCTGGATTTGCTCATGTTAAAGATATTACTGGTCAAATTCAAATTTATGTTCGTAAAGACCAAATAGGTGATGATCAATTTGAAATTTGGAATCATGCAGATTTAGGAGATATAGTAGGCGTAAAAGGTGTGATGTTCAAAACAAACACTGGAGAACTGTCTGTTAAAGCAAAAGAATTTACTGTTTTAACTAAGTCTTTACGCCCTTTACCAGATAAATATCATGGTTTACAAGATATAGAGCAACGTTATCGCCAACGTTATTTAGATTTAATTACTAGTGAAGAATCAACTAAAACATTCATTACAAGAAGTCAAATCATTCAAGAAATGAGAAACTACTTAAACACTAAAGGATTCTTAGAAGTAGAAACACCAATGATGCACCAAATAGCTGGTGGCGCTTCAGCACGACCTTTCGTAACACATCACAACGCTCTAGATGCGACTTTATACATGAGAATTGCTATTGAATTGCACTTGAAACGATTAATTGTTGGTGGCTTAGAGAAAGTATATGAAATTGGTAGAGTATTCCGTAATGAAGGTGTATCTACAAGACATAATCCTGAGTTTACTATGATTGAATTATACGAAGCATATGCAGATTACAATGATATTATGGACCTTACTGAATCAATGGTAGCTTCTATCGCTGAAAAAGTATTAGGATCAACTACTGTTCAATACGGAGAAGAATCGATTGATTTAGCTCCAAAATGGAGAAGATGGCATATGGTTGACGCAGTAAAAGAATATACAGGCGTCGATTTCTATGAAGTTAAGTCTGATGAAGAAGCACATGCACTTGCTAAAGAACATAATATTGAAGTAGAAGGTCGTATGACATATGGTCATATCCTTAATGAATTCTTTGAACAAAGAGTAGAAGAAAAATTAATACAACCTACATTTATTTATGGACATCCTATTGAGATCTCACCATTAGCTAAGAAAAATCCTGAAGATCCAAGATTCACTGATCGTTTTGAATTATTTATTGTAGGACGAGAGCACGCTAATGCATTTACTGAATTAAATGATCCTATTGATCAACGTGAAAGATTTGAAGCTCAAATGAAAGAAAAAGATCAAGGTAATGATGAAGCTCACGAAATGGATGATGATTTCATAGAAGCTTTAGAATATGGTATGCCTCCTACAGGTGGACTAGGTATTGGTATTGATCGTCTTGTTATGTTATTAACAAATTCTGCATCTATAAGAGATGTTTTATTGTTCCCATATATGAGACAAAAATAATGTTTAATAAAAAGGTGTGGTTCAGCATTAAGCTGACCACGCTTTTTTGTTTTAAAAATAATAACTTAAAACGCTGATATGAAAGCTTTTGTAAAAAAAGTTATAATAATTTGATTGAAAGTGTTGACGAAAGGATGGAAATTAGGTATTATATAAAGGTCGCTGAAAACAAGGCGCATATCAATTCGAGATGTTTGTAAAGAAAGTTAATAAGGTGTAAAATTTACTATTGAAAAGCCTTGTCGAGTTCTTTATAATATATAAGGTAAGACAAAAACGAAACAACATTGTCTGGTGGCGATAGCAAAGAGGTCACACCTGTTCCCATGCCGAACACAGAAGTTAAGCTCTTTAGCGCCGATGGTAGTTGGGCTTACGTTCCGCGAGA
>NZ_RXWZ01000028.1 GCF_003970575.1 Mammaliicoccus fleurettii | reverse complement strand
TTGATATCTATTTTAATATTTCTAGTCATAATAAAACTCCCTGCTAAGTTTTCACTATTTAAGTGTTTACTTAACAGGGAGCATATCATTTCTCCTAGGCTTTTTCTTTATTCTATTAGCTTACACCTAATGCAATTTTAGCGTATCGTGACATTTTGTCTTTGCCCCATGGTGGATTCCAGACAATATTTACTTCTGTTTCTTTAATTTCAGGTAATTCAGCTAATGCTGTTTTAACTTGATCTATAATTTGTGGCCCCATCGGACAACCCATTGAAGTTAATGTCATTTCTACTGTACATAATCCTTCGTCGTCTAAGTCTACATTATATACAAGACCTAAGTTAACTATGTCAATTCCTAGTTCTGGGTCAATTACATTTTCAAGTGCACCAATGATACTATCTTTCATTGCTTCTTCCATATTTTCACCTCATTCTAAAAGTTACTACATATAATATATCAAATTTAAAGCATTGGTTAAAGAAAATGATATGATATTATAGTATGTATCAAAAAGAAAATGACTAAGGAGTTATCGATATGGAAAAACATTTAATCTGTTTAGATTTAGATGGCACATTATTAAACGATGAAAAGCACATCTCACCTTATACAAAAAGAGTACTACAATATTTAAAAAAGCTGGTCATGAAATCATTATTTCAACTGGTAGACCATATCGAGCAAGTGTAGATTATTATAGAGCAATGGATATGAATACACCTATTATTAATTTTAACGGCGCATATATTCATCATCCGACTGACAATAGATTTGAACCTAAACATGAACAATTTGATGCACGTATAGCTTCTAAAATTTTTCAAGATATTAGCCAACTTAATGTTAAAAATATTATAGCAGAAGTAAGAGATCAAGTTTATATTAATAACTATGACCAAACATTATTTGAAGGTTTCAGCATGGGTAATCCTGAAATTAAATATGGTAAATTAAATGAGTTACTTACGGAATCACCTACAAGTTTATTGATTCAAGCAGAAGATGATGAAATTCCTAACATAAAAAAACATTTAAACAAACATTATGCTGAATTTATTGAACATCGTCGTTGGGGAGCACCATTTCCAGTTATTGAAATTGTTAAAAAGGGTATTAATAAAGGTAAAGCTGTGAAATATGTTGCTGAATATTTGAATGTAGATTTTGATAATATTATTGCATTTGGCGATGAAGATAATGACAATGAAATGATTCAATTTGCTAATTATGGAATTGCTATGGGTAATGCTATACCTGAACTTAAAGAAATAGCAAACGAAGTTACAGACACTAATAATAATGATGGTATCGGAAAATACTTAAACAAACATTTTGGACTAAATATGTAAGGGGTTATTCAAATGAAAATGATAGTAGACAGTGGATCAGATTTAACATTATCTCAAATTGAAAAATACGGATTCTACTTTTTACCTTATGGAATAGTCATCGACAATGAAAGTAAAGTTGATCAATATGAAATATCAAACGATGAAGTATTAGCTGCTATTAAAAATAATAAACACCCTAAGACTAACCAAGCAACTATGGAACAAATGGCTAAAGTATTCACTGAAATTGCTGAAAATAATGAACAAGCTATTTATTTAGCTTTTAGTAGTGCATTAAGTGGAACATATCAAACTGCTTGTCTAGTAAAAGAACAAGTTAAAGAGGATTATCCTAATCTTGATTTAACAATCTATGATACTTTAAGTGCTTCTATGGGATGTGGCAAGCTTATACTCGATGTACAAGATAAAATCGAACAGAATTATAGTTTCGAAGAATTAGATAAATATATTAAAAATAAACTAGATAAAATAAGACATTTATTCACAGTAAAAGACTTAAATTATTTAGCAAGTGGCGGTAGATTGTCTAAAGGTCAGGCATTTTTAGGTAATTTATTAAATATCAAACCGTTGCTACATGTAGAAGAAGGAAAACTCGTTCCAATCGAGAAATATCGTGGTTCAAAAAAACTATGGCATGCTATTATAGATAAAATGAAAAATGAAAATAGCGACTTTTCAAGTGAAACAATCTATATAACTCATGCTGATGATATCGAAGACGCTGAAAAACTAAAAGAATTAATGCACCAATCTTTATCACCAAAAGATGTTATTATTTCAGACATTGGTCCAGTTATTAGTTCTCATACAGGTAGTGGCACGGTAGCAATTTTTTATTATAAGGAGTGATAATATTGAATAAAATTATCGTTATTGGTGCAGTAGCTGGTGGTGCCACAGTTGCATCACAAATTAGACGACTTGATTCAGAAAGTGAAATTGTAGTATACGAGAAAGATAGAGATATGAGTTTCGCCAATTGCGGCCTACCCTATTATTTAGGAGATGTTGTAGAAGACAGAAATTTAATGCTATCTGCTACACCTCAAAAATTTCATGATAAAAAGAATATAACTGTAAAACCTTTTCATGAAGCTATTGCATTAAATGATAAAAATAAAACAATTACAGTAAAAAATCATCAAACTGGAGAAACTTTTGATGATCATTATGACACACTTATTTTAAGTCCTGGGTGTCGTGCAAGACACTTACCACTCCAATCTGATAGGTTATTTACTTTAAGAAACTTAGTTGATACTGATGAAATCGAAAGTTTTATCGTAAATGAAAATGTAAAATCTGCATTAATAGTTGGTGCCGGATATGTCAGTTTAGAAATTTTAGAAAATTTTTATGCTAGAGGTATAGAACCAACATTAATTCACAGAAGTGACCATATAAATAAAAGTATGGATAAAGATTTAAATAATGTCATTTTCGATGAGTTAGATAAAAGAAATATCAAATATAGATTAAATGAAGAAATTGCAGATATTTCAGACCGTAAAGTTACTTTTAAATCTGGTAACGTTGAAGAATATGACATTATCATCACAGGTGTTGGAATTGAGCCTAATAGTGACTGGTTAAAGTCATCATCACTACAATTAAATGAAAAAGGCTATATACCTGTCAATGAATATTTCGAAACAAATTTAGACAGTGTTTACGCTTTAGGTGATGTAATTGAAACATTTTATAGACATACAAAAAAACCTACAAGTATTACATTAGCTTGGGGAGCGCATAGAGCAGCAGCAATAATAGCTGAAAACCTTGCAGTGAAATCACCTAATGAAAAATCAGCTTTTCGTGGTCTACTTGGAACTAATATTGTACGAATATTTGATTACGCGTTAGGAAGCGTAGGCATATCAGAACAAGAATTGAAGGACTACAATTACGGTGTCGTTGAACAAATTCAAAAACAACATGCTGGGTATTATCCAAACGCAGAACCAATCACCTTACGTGTTTATTTCGATAAATCATCGCGTAAAATATTACGTGCATGTGCAGTAGGAAAAGACGGCGCAGATAAACGAATCGATATTTTATCAACTGCTATTATCGGTGAATTGACTATAGATGAAATGAGAGACATAGAAATTGCTTATGCCCCTCCTTTCTCAAGTCCAAAAGATATCGTCAATATGATTGGTTACAAAGCACAATCAAAATAAAAATAGATTAGAAAAGTCCAGGATATAAATATCTTAGAAAATTAAAAAGAGCAGAAATTTATTGTAAAAATTAAATTCTGCTCTTTTTTCTTATACAAATATTTCACACTTCTATAGGTTTTTGTGAACATAGATAATCATACTCACACTTCTACCTACTTGTGTAAATATAGATACCCATACTTACACTTCTACCAACTTGTGTGAACATAGATACCCTTGCTTACACTTCTACCAACTTGTGTGAATATAGATACTCTATAACTAAAAGGCTGAGACAATTTAATTGTCTCAGCCTTTTCTATGTTTAAGATTTATTTCTTTGTCTTTTGCTTCTTCTTGAAACAAGGAATATAAATAATCCGAATAATAATACCACTAAAATAGCTGCAATAAAGTAACTATTATTTAATCCTCGTTCGTTAATCACTGCATATAATTCACTTTCTTCTCTATCAGTGATTAAATCATATTGATTATTCTTTTTCTTTATATTATCTCCCAAAATTAACCCTGAGAGCATTTTGTTTTTTTCAATTACTTTGTCTGTTAACGTTACTTTTTTTGAATTACTTGAGTCATTAACATTCAATATATAATCAATCGTGTTCGTATCATAATAAAATACATTAGTTCCTTTATTATGAGGTAGAACTTTCACTTCTCCTTCAAATAATTCTTGATATTGTTTGAATGTATCTGAAATTTTTTCTAAATAATCAATTACTTCTTTATCGGTTCTGAAATTCTGTAGTTGATTTATCGTTTCGATATTAGAACCATTAACTGCTATTTCAGTACCATAATTCATCATTATAGGACCTTTATATCCCCACATATAAGTCATTAATTGTTTGATACGTGTTCCTGGAAACATATTTTCATCAGCTGCATGCTTAGTAAATCTTTCTGTAAACCATGTATCAGCTAAAAGTACCTCTCCATCTTCTTTATATGATGGAATGTTTGTATTTACCGTTTTAAACGCATCTTGAAGAGCAGTACGTTTCTTGTTAGTAGATAAATGTTTAAAGTTCTTGGCATCAATGCCGTCTTTGTTAATGATGCCATAAGTATCTATACCTTCAGGTAAAAATGCTTGAGCATCTATGCCATCCTGTACAATATTCATTGATATTCCATCAACTTCATATTGATCTATAAATTTTTTAACTTTAGATTTATAAATACCTTGGTTTTCATTATTTTTTAAATCTATAAATTTGTCATTTTTAAAATATGACTTTTGCACGCTATTTAAATCACCGTTAACTGATTGCTTAAATGTATCAGTATAAGTAGTAGGCATATCAACTATAATTTTCATGTCCTTTTTATGCACTTCTTTAATGAGTGATTTAAAAGCCTTTTCCCCACCTAATACTTTATCAATTTCATCGTAATTATTGACTTTATAGCCTAAAAAGTCATTTTGTTCGTGTGAAAAGACTGGAGAAATATGTACTGTGTTGAAGCCCATATCATGAATATAATCTAATTTAGATTTAATCCCTTGGAAATCTCCCCCAAGTGGTAAATTTTCAGATTTGTCATTGTTTTTAATCATTTTATTATTATCATTATTACCATTCATAAAACGATCGACAACTAGACTATATATTCTAGGATATTTCACATCTTCAAATTCCTTATCTTTCGCAAAAGCATAACCATTAAAAAGTGGTGCCATCAAAATTACTGCTATTACTAACTTTGTCCATTTATTCATATATTCAACCCTCTTTATTACCCAATTATCTCTATTATACTAAAACGTTTACTTTACTGATAGAACTACATGAAATTGTCATAAATTATTTCACATAAAAAAACATTCATAACTTTATTGAATAAAGTTATGAATGGATTTGTTAACGTTAGTAATTAACCAAAATGTAATACGCCCATTGGTAAATAACTACCTAATAAAATTGTTAATACCATAACAACTATTGTTGCAATGAAAAATCCTTGGCTATTTTTATTCTTTTTCTTCTTAGCAATTGTCATTTCAATTAATCCAATAACTGCAAGTCCAAGAATAAATTTGATGCCATATAACATACCATTAATACCCATGGCTTGTATAAAAATAACAAAACCAGAAATTAATGTAAGCACCATGAATAACCTTAATACCATATGAACTGATTTGTTTGTAACTTTCATATAAACTACGAAAAATAGAATAATCGTTACTAACCAGCTAAAAATATGGAAATGTATCATATTCAGTTCCCCCTAAATAATAATATTTGTTTTCCAATAGCATTATAACATATGCATTATTAGAATAAGCCTTTTTTTACATACCAAATAATCCTGTTTGCTTATATTTCACAATTTATTCAAAAGTTTATTAATATAACGACAAAAAGAAGATGAGTAAGAGACTGAAATCTAATTTATTCAAAAAGTTTCATTATCTCCAACTCATCAACTTAATATTCTACTAATACTATTATTTTTCGCTAATGAAAGTAGTTAAAGTACCTATTCCATCGATTGTTACTTTTACTTCATCTCCAGGTTGTAAAAATTGAGCTGGGTTCATACCCGCTCCAACTCCAGCTGGTGTACCTGTAGCGATAACATCTCCTGGATGTAAAGCAACATATTTAGAAATTTCAGCAATTAGTTCATCAATTTTTAATATCATTTCGTTAGTGTTACCATCTTGACGAATTTCATTGTTAACTTTTGTCACAATATTAACGTCTTCTGGTAAAGGTAATTCATCTTTTGTTACGATATAAGGTCCCATTGGGCAACCACCAGTTAATGATTTTGATAAAAATGCTTGATCATGTTCTTTTTGAGCATTTCTATCTGTAATATCATTGATAATTGTATAACCATATACGTAATCTAATGCTAGACCGCGTGGTATTTTCTCTCCTGATTTACCAATTACAACACCTAGTTCACCTTCATAATCTAATTTGTCAGTTACGTCTTTGTGATTAGGAATTGTTGCATTATCTCCTGTTAATGAAGATGCTGCTTTAGTAAATACATATAGTCTATTAACTTTATTATTTAATTCTTCAGCATGTTTTTTGTAATTACGACCAAAAGCTATAACATTATTTGTAGGTGTTACAGGTGGTAAAAATTCGATATCTTCGAAGCTATATTTATAATCGTCTTTTTCAGCAGTTTCTTCTACTTTGACTACTGCTTTACGAACTGCCTCTTGAAAGTCAACGTTAATATTAAATTGTAAGCCTTCTAGTAATGTTTTAGGATTGAATGCCTCTTCTCCAAAGTCTGCGAAAACTTTACGTAAGTCCCAAACTGCTTCTTCGCGTTTTACTTTCACACCATAAGAAGTAATATCTTTGTATTTAAAAGTTAAAAATTTCATCCACTCTGTCAGCTCCTTCTTGTTCTTATCCTTAATTATAACGAATTTTTTGATAAATCGCATTATTTTCAAACTATTATTTTAAATATGTCACTTTTCTCCACAATTTCTCTATTGGACCTTGTTTGAATTTCTTTAAATATAAATAACTCAATAACAATTGAACTAAATATATAACAATAGCAATTGTGTATATTGTGAGTACTGGTAATTTACCATAATAGTTCAGCCCAATACCATAGAAGATAAAGATACAAATTATACTTTGTGTTAAATAAGTCGTTAAACTTAATTTACCAATATATTGTAGCGGATTTAACACTTTTCTGGCTGTTGCATCTTCACATAGTAGTACAAAAAAGATAATATAACTTAGCGCAACAATTGGCCCACCAAGCAATTGACTAATTAATTGAGATGTCATTGATCCTTCTAAGACGATTTGAATCATTTTAATTGCTAATCCTAAAATAAAAATAACGAGACCAATTACTGTGTATAAATTTTTATGATTACGAATTTTATTCAACCAATTTATTTGATGTGCATATATTCCGAATAACATAATTGGTAATATACTAAAAGGACCAACTAAAATAGTATTTGCTACATTCATGCCAAAGTACTTCAAGTTAACACCTATAATTGATAAATAGTCTGCACTTGCTAATATATTATTGACTCTTTCTAATTCTTGTAACCCTACAAAATTTTCAACTTGAGTAGCATCTTGTAATAAAACCATAGGTAAAATATACAAAAGAATTAAAATACCAAAACCAATAGTTAGCGCAACTAACGAATGTTGTGGCTTTAGTCTCACGAAAATAATCGCAATAAATCCTAACAATGCATATGTAGCTAAAATATCACCGTAAAATATAAATATGCCATGGATCATTCCAATTAGTAATAAAAATGACAATCTTCTTATTATCATTGGATAATAATTCAGTTCTTTTTCTATACTATTTTGATACATTATGGATAAGCCATACCCAAATAAAAATGCAAATATTGGATAAAATGATGCAATAATAAAAAGTGAGCTTATTTTAAATAATGCACCATCTTGTTGTTGAAAAAATTCAAATGGATTGATGATTTGATATGGAAAAGCAAATGTTAAG
The DNA here is from genome assembly GCF_003970575.1 of Mammaliicoccus fleurettii. GTDB lineage: Bacteria > Bacillota > Bacilli > Staphylococcales > Staphylococcaceae > Mammaliicoccus > Mammaliicoccus fleurettii. Next base: position 15,063 of record NZ_RXWZ01000028.1, on the reverse strand, counting down.
ATGTTCATAAGTAATATGCCTAATAAACTAAATCCTCTTAATGCATCAATACTAAATATTCTTTGTTTTGCCATTAATTATTCTCCTTGATGTGTTTCGTGCCATATTGAAAGAAATATAAATACCCTTCAACTGGTTGTTGTAAAATTGTTTCCAAAGTATTTTTATAATATTGCATTTGTACTTCGTATTTTTGCTTCATTGTTTCTGCCACTTCTTCTTCAGTCTTACCTCTTCGTACAATAAATGTATCTGTTTTATAATCGATGAAAGAAACTTTATCTCCTTCAACAAATATACAGTCAATCATCCCTTGAATGATAGGTTTATTGTCATCCTCAGAAACATTAAAAGTTAATCCTTGATCAATATCATCTTGACCAACTACGAAAGGCACTTCTCTAAACACTTTATCAGCATTTACTAATCGAGTATATAAGTCTGATTGAATAAATCCTTGAATAAGTGATAAGTCGATATCATCTAACGTGTCATCTGGTAAAATGTCCTTCTCTATGAGTTCATTCACAAGATCTTTTAGTTGGTCAATATTTAAGCCACCGCTTTTCAAAGGGAGATGTTGCATCACTGCATGCATTAAAGTACCTATTTCAGCACTTTGTCTCTTTTGATTAGATAAGAACTTAGGTTTGTCATATGATTTTGTACCTAGCTGATATTGTCTTACGATTTGATAATCTGTTCCCGCTTCTTCAGTTTCTCGCTGTCTCTTAATTTCTGATACTGACTGTTTTGCTGCTATATTTAATAGGCTCTCATTAGGATATGAGTACACCATTTGATTGTATATCTCATCTTTTTTATCTGATGGTTTATAATTTAATAGTGTTTCAATAGTAGGTTTGTCATTTAATACATCATCTTCTTCATTGCTTTCTTCTTCTCTAATGATATTGATATTGAATGATTCATTATGAGTTGAATTAAATGTAATTGCATTTGATAAGCCATGAGATTTTGACTTAGACAAAATAGTAGAAATGAGATCAAATGCTGATTTAGCTTTCACTCTATATTCAGGATCAATCATTTCAAATTTATCTGCATTTACTAATCCTAAATTTTCGACTGCTTTTTCATTTTTAACTCGACCAACTAGATATAAACCTTCTTTAGCTCTTGTTAGTGCGACGTAAATTAAACGCATTTCCTCAGATATCATTTCAGTTTCATTTATATTTTTAAAGATAATAGACGCTAACGTTGGGTATGTTAATGCCTTATCAATATTAAAATAAGATAAAGCCATACCATAGCGATTGTTTAATATAACATGATTTCTTAAATCTGCACGATTAAATTCTCTTGTAATACCAGAATATATAACAAATGGAAACTCTAATCCTTTACTACTATGAATTGTCATCATACGTACGACATCATCATTCGGACCAATAACACTTTCTTGACCAAAATCTTGGCCACGTTCTATTAACTCATCTATAAACCTTATAAATTGAAAAATCCCTCGTAAACTAGACGCTTCAAACTGAATTGCTTTATTTAATAATCCGTATAAATTTTGTCTTCTTTGTACGCCACCAGTAAGTCCACTGAAATAAGAAATTAAATAGTAATCGTTGTATAATTTATCTAGCAATTGCCAAACAGGAACAGCCTTACTATAAGACTGGTAACTTTTCAGTTGTTTTAAGAAATTATTAAGCTTTTCAACTAGTTGTGTATCTGCTTCAGAATCAGCTATATATTTATATATTGAATCGAAATAATAAATTTCTTGTGGTGCTTTATTTCTAATTTCTGCTAACTCATCTTCTTTAAATTGAAAAGCAATTGAACGCATTAAACCTACTAAATATTTATCTTGTAAAGGATTATCGATAACTCGTAAAAATGAAAGCATTAAGCGAATTTCATTTTGTTCGAAATAACCTTTCTTCGATTCGACATAAAAAGGTATATTGGCATCTTTAAATTGTTGCTGTAAATGCATTGCGTTACTATAACTTCTTTCCAAAATGACAATATCTTTAAAAGTGGCCGGACGATAGCTTTGTGTTTTTCTATCATATACTTGTTTATTATCAAGAATATGTTGAACTTTATCTACGATACATTTCGCTTCTATAAGATTATTGTCTTCCTCTTCAAATGAATCTTGAACTAAAACATCCATTTCTAATGGTGTGTTTTGCTCATCATAATCAGCGCCATAATACAATTTGGCTTCATCATTATATTCAATTTCACCAACAGTTTCATCCATCATGTGTGTGAATATATAATTCGTATTATCTAATACTTCTCTTCTAGATCTAAAGTTTTTAGATAAATCGATGACTTCTCCTGATTCATGCTTTGCCTGATTAAAGCGTTTATATTTTTCTATAAATAATTCTGGTTCTGCTTGTCTAAATTTATAAATGGATTGTTTTACATCTCCAACCATAAATAAATTACCATTATATTCTTCACCACGTTTAATGCAGCTTATAATTGCTTCTTGTACTCTGTTAGTATCTTGATATTCATCTACTAATATTTCATCGAATAACTCTCTATATTGGAGTGCAATCTCTGATGGTTTACCTTCATCATCAGTTAAAATTTCTAAAGCTAAATGTTCATAATCAGAAAAATCGATAATACGTTTATTCTGTTTTAAACTTTTGAAATACTTAATGATGTCTTTTGTAATGTCAGCAATTACCCTTACTCTTGGATGCATCTCATGCATATCTTGAACTAACTCTTCTCTATCACGACTTAAATAACCTTCTGATAACGCTTTTAAATGGTCAATATAATCTTTATGATAATTCTTTCCAAGTTCTAATAACTGCTCGTCACCTTCATTTTGACTTTTAATTTTGGCAGTATTAGTTGGCAATTTTTTTAAAGCGACATCTAGATGGAGATTATCAAGTGATTTAGTTCCATTTATAACTTGTTCAATCCAAATTCTTTCACCTTCAAGATAAGTCATATGCTTGTCGACGTCATTCAAATGTTGATAACAATCCAATGATTGATATAAAGCATGCATAGCACTATCTAATTTACGATTGATTAATTGATTCAACATATTGAAATATGGATGTTTTATATCTATCTCTTTATATGGTTTATCTAAATGATCTAACCAGGCAATTGGATTGGCATGTGCAATACTAAATCGATATAACCGTTTCAGAGTATCTCTTAATGGCTCATCAGATCGGTCGTTTGACAAATGTTCAACTATATCTAAAAACGGTTGTTCATTTTTTTCATAATACATTTCTAATACATCATCAATTGCTTGTTCTAAAAGTACGATACCTTCTACTTCATTTGCTGTTCTAAAGTTTGGATCTATATCTATTTCATCATAATGTGATTTAATTAATGATAAACAAAAACTGTGAAGTGTAGATATATGTGCTTGATGAATTTTTATTCTTTGGGATTTTAAATGTTCATCTTCAGGATGTTTTAAACTTTCTTGTTGAATAGCAGCATTCACTCTTGCTTTCATTTCTCTAGCACTCGCATTCGTAAATGTTACAACAAGTAATTTATTCACATCTTGTTTATTACGCATGATTTTTTGAATAATACGCTCAACTAATACAGCAGTTTTACCGCTTCCTGCAGCTGCAGCAACTAGAATATCTCTTCCTTCAGTATAAATAGCTTTCCACTGATCGTCTGTCCATTGTGCATCAAATGGCTTAACAGGTAATGACATTATTCTTCTTCCTCCTCTCTTAACATATTAATCAATTCATCTTTACTTAAAGTATGGTCTATTTCTCTATATTGGTCAGTATCTGTAATAGGATCAATATGACATACTGACTTATATTCACAAAATTGACAAGGTAGTTTCTTTTGATATCTCATAGGTGTAACTTCTGTATGACCATCCATAATTTGTGTAGCCGTTTCAACAAAATTATTTCTATTTTTGTTCATTAATTTATAGAATAAATCTTCGTCCAATGCTTTACTATAGCTGTATAAATCTCCATTTTTCTTTCTTGCAACTGGTATCATATCCGATTTAAGTTGTTCATTTAATTTATCATCTAGTGCATCTACTACTTCAGGATTTTTGTTAACATAACCATCCATTTTAAACTTTTCAATTGTATGTTGATATATATCATCAGTTTCAGGAATTTCTCCCCAGCTTTTTGCTTTTATTTCTGGCTCATGTACATGGAAGTATAATAGTGCCCCTGGCGACACTTCATCTTGTAGATTTAAAATTGTCTTGTTTTGTAATACAACATCTAGATAAGTAAACATTTGCATTTGCATTCCGTACATAACTTTTGTTAAATCTAGATTGGTTTCAGACGATTTATAGTCAATTATTGAAACATAGTCTTTATCTTTTCCTTTATAAACGTCTAATCTATCTATTTGCCCTCTTATATTAATCGGTATTTGACGTTTAGTCGCAAGCGGCGTTGTTTTCAATTGATGCTTAGATGTAGCACCAAAATTCAATTCAAATTGATAGGCTTTAAATTTTGAATGACCTGTTTGATATTTCATTGCTTCTAATGTTGATTTAAGTATATTTTGTATTCTTAATTTTAAATATCTGTAGTGTGCTGTTCGGTGTAATACATCAAACTGAATTTTAGGCAAACTTTCATCAATGGCTTCATTAATTAATTTTGTCATCGTTTGAGCTGACAATTTACTAAAATCTCCGTTAACCTCATCAGATATATATTTTAAAGTTTGATGGAATATATTACCAATATCTACACTCTGAATTTGATATTTAGATCGTTCGTTCAACCTTAATCCATGTGATACATAATGTTTAAATGGGCATTGATTGTATGTTTCAAATCTTGAAACACTTGCGTTTATTTTTTTACCATATAATTGTTCTGATACTTCTGTATTAAGCTGAACTGTGTCGTTTTTATAAGTTAAAGCTGATGTTAAAAATTGAATTGTATTGTCTAAATAATGTATATCTTGAGCTGCATAGTAAGCATCTAACCAAATATCATTAACGATTTCATCATTTAACCAATCGTTTAAGTGTTCAAATATATGCATTTGACTTTGATGTTCATGTTCTAATAGTTGGATAGGATTATTCTCAATACTTGATTTAAGTGATTTAACTTCTAAATTTGTAAATAATGATTGAATTGTATTGATAAATGGACTTTTTTCTCTTACTTCTCCACTGTCAGACATAAGGCTATACGTAAATACGACCTCTCTTTTAGCACGTGTCATCGCAATATAACATACAAACGCTTCATCCATTTGTAAAATATCACTAGTCGGACTGAGTTCCAATCCACTTGTTTCTGCCAATTCCTTTTTCTCATCATCTGTAAGTAAAAGCATTTGATTGGATACACTTGGTAAAACACCATCGTTCATACCTAATAAAAATACTGTTTCTTTATTATCTACTTTAGCTAAATCCATATTACCAACTGTTACTTCGTCTAATGTTTGAGGTATCATTGAAAATTCTAATTCATCTAAACCACGATCAAGAATTTCAATATACTCATTAAGTGATAAAGTAACATCTCCTAATACTTCTACAATGTCATCAAATATTCGAATTGTACCTTCCCACACTTGGTCTATTTGTTCAGCTTCTTCAAATTGACTCTTTATTTCTAACTCATCTCTCATCGTCATTAGATGAGTTGGTAATTCAAATTTCTCTATCACTTCATATAATCTAACCGTAAAGTCTTCAACTGTTTTACTTTCAGATAAAGCATTGTTTAACTTTTCAATTCGACTAACTATATAATCTTTTAAGTTGATTACACTTTTAATTGTATTAATATCTTCTTCAACAAAAGTATCTTCTTCTTTTCTCAACGATTTTTTTCCTAATTTTTCAAATGATTCAATAGTGAAAAATTCTGGATTAGTCCATCTTTTACCTGATATACCTCTTTCAAAAGCATAATTCTCAAGAATATCAATTAAATAAGAATCGTTTGGTATATGACTCGTTAATATACCTGTTTTCAGCATTCTCATGACAGGTTCAAATCTCCAACCTGATTGAATCACTTCTAACATTGACCTTAAACATTCTATAAAAGGATGATATGCCATTTTCTTTTTAGCATCATGATTAAAAGCAATATTAAAATGAGGTAAAACTGTTTCAATTAGCTGTTCATAGTTCGGATCACGATAAAGTATGGCAATATCTTTAAATGATAAATTGTCTTCACGAGATCGTCTCAAGATTTCTCTAGCTACATATTGAACTTCTTCTCTCATGTTTGATGCTTCAATAACCTTTAAATTTTTACTATCAATTTTGTTTGGTAATAACGCATCAAACTGACTTTCTAAATGTTTTAAGTCTTGGTTATTGTTAAATCTTGTAGCATTACTAAAATGCTTTTTATTTATTGTAGTATGTAATGATTGCGCAACTTCTTCTATATGACTTAATGTTTCAGAAGTCTTTCTAAATAAACTAAACGGATCTTTATCCCCGTCGGTCGTTAATCCAATCGTTACAGACCTACTGTATTTTACAAGTGTTTCAATAACACGATATTCTAAAGTTGAAAAGTTATGGAATCCATCAATATAAATATCAGCTTGTTTGATATAATCAGAATTTGGAATTTTCTCTATTAATTTGTACAATACATCTTCAGCTTGCACATAGCGACCATCGAGTTGCCCTTCTAATGCTTTATAAATCGTTTCAATATCACTTAATTTATCTTTCATTCTTTTTGGTATATTATCATTATTTTCAATATATACTGAGATATCTTCTGGTTGTACATTATATTTTTTGAAATCTTTAATTTCATTCATCATTTTATGACTAAATCCATAATGTTGAATTGTAGATTGATATAAATTTAATTGTTGTTTGTGTGTATGTAATAAATGATAAGTAAGCATTTCTAATGCCTCATCAGATATTTGCTGTTCTATTAAACCGCCCTCATCACTCAAGACTCTCCAGCTTAGTCTTTCGAAGCCAAATACTGAGGTTCTTATACTTCCTTTTAATTTTGGATTTCGAACAAATGCTTGTTCATATTGGAACGTATTTTGAGTAGGTGTTAAAAAGATAATTGGGTCACCTAATGGGTTCTCTATCATAGCTTCTGTCATTTGTTCAATCATTTGTTTAGTTTTTCCGGTGCCACTTCGACCAGTCCATACATTTAGTTGCATTAATTCGACCTCCTTGGCAATTTCTCATGTATATATTTTAACATAAAAAGAACACCTCACTTAATTTTAAGTGAGGTGTTCAACCTATTTATATTACTAATTTGTAGATGGGTCAAAATCATAATGGAATTGATTGATTGGCCAGAATCTAAGTGCTACTTCACCGACAATGACATCTTCATTAATTAGTCCAAATGAACGGCCATCTTTACTTACTTCACGATTATCTCCAAGTACTAGATACTCACCTTTTGGAATTTTATTAACGCCGTTTGAATTAACGAGGTCTTTAACTTCAAAATTCTCAGTTAGTAAATCACGAGATTTATTTGCTTTATTTGCTTTTAAGTATTCTTCTGGTACTTTTTTATCATTTACATATAATTGATCATTATCATACTTTACTGTATCACCTGGTTTACCGATAACACGCTTTACGTAATCATCATTTTCATTTGCATGAAATACAATGACATCTCCGTTATCAATATTTCCAACTTTGTATCCAATTTTATTTACAATTACTTTTTCACCATTTTTTAAAGTTGGATGCATCGAATCACCAGAAACTGTATAAGTTACAAATAAGAATTTCTGTATTAATAATACACATACAACTGCGACTGCAATTGCTACGACCCATTCAAATATCTCTTTTTTCAAAAATGCCACCTCATTATTATTATTTATCGAAATTTACATCTATTTTATCAAATGGATAATATCTTAAATTAACTTCTCCAACAATATCTTTCTCGTGAACAAACCCAATTTCTCTTGAGTCCCTACTATTACCGCGATTATCTCCTAATACTAAGTATTCATTGTTAGGAATAACGTCACTTTTAGAACCTTGAATTGTTCTAGTACTGAAATCATCCGTTTTTATATTATCATTTAAATAACGCTCGTTAACTTGTGTACCATTAATATACAATTTGTTGTTTTTCATTTCAACAGTGTCACCTGGTAAACCAATTACTCTTTTTATAAAGTCAGACTCTTTATTAGCATGAAAAACAATAACATCTCCATTATCTATCTGTCCAATATTTTTAACAAGTTTGTTAACAATTAATCTGTCTTCATCGTGGAAAGTTGGCTCCATTGAATCACCATCAACAATATAACCTATAAATAAAAAAGTTCTCACTATAAATAATAATACTAACGCGATAATAATTGCAATTGCCCATTCGAATAATTTTTTCATCGCTAACTCCTGTTTTTCAATCGTTTGTCAAAATATTTTTCAAATCCTTTACCTACTAACCATAGCATAAATATAATCACGAATACTATTATACTCTTTTTAGGACTTTCAAAAAAGGAATTTATGTCTGCCCCGATGAAACTCAAAGTAAATATCATAATCGCTTTTGATAAAATCAATGCTATTAAATACACTTGCTTACTAATATTTGAAAAAGCACTCACCATATTTACTAATGCACCAGGTGTGAATGGGAAACATAGTAAAATAAACAATGGACCAAACCCGTGATCATCAATCCAGTGAATAAACTTTACAACTCTTGGTTGTTCAACAATTTTTTTCATAAATGGCTTTTTAGAAATTAATCTTAAAAATAAAAAGACAAGGTAACTTCCCGCAACAGTTCCAGCCCACGAAATTATAAATCCTAAAAATAAACCATATGCATTTACATTAGCTATAACGAACAAAATAATAGGTAAAAATGGAATAAATGCTTCAATAAATGGTAATAAAAACGCAATAAATATCCCGAAAGATCTAAACGTTTCAATTAATTCAGTAATATTTTCATAAGTGAACCAATTTATAATGTCTTGAAATAACATGTCATGCAACTTCCTTCTTAAATTTATATTAATTATATCTATAAAAGTGTAAATAGAAAAGTAAATTGACATCGTATAAAAGTCGTAGATAAGTTGTAATGAAAGTTTTAGTGGATTTATTGGATAAATTAATATTTGAAGTTTATAGAGTTGTCGTATGGCGCTATGATGATAATTAGGATTATTCCAGGTCGATAAATTTTTTTATCGGCCTGTATTTCGCGTTTTCGGACCGCTATTTTATTTTATCGGTCCGTATTTCGCGTTTTCGGACCGTTATTTTATTTTATCGGTCCGTATTTTGTGTTTCTGGACCGTTAATTTATTTTATCGGTCCGTATTTCCTGTTTCTGGACCGTTAATTATTTTTATCGGTCCGTATTTCCTGTTTCTGGACCGTTAATTTATTTTATCGGTCCGTATTTCCTGTTTCTGGACCGTTAATTTATTTTATCGGTCCATATTTCTCATTTCAAAATACTTTTCATTCACTAATCATAATACTTAGTACTTTTTCCAGTTCCAATTCTTTTAAAATTATTATATAAAACCCTTTTGATAGAACTTCTATAAACACCTGTCCATTCTTCTGCTTCTTTGACTGAAAAAGGTGCATCTTTCAATAAATATAATTCTTTTAATGATTTTATAATAATATCACTTCTCATCAATACGGTACCACAATGGTTGCAGTTTAAATATTTTCGTTTATTATAAATCAACTCTGTTTGCAACATCTTCCGACATTTTGTACATCTTACCCCTCCATTTATCTCATCAAACTGTATTTTTTGAAAATGTTTATTGTTGGTTAAAAATGGCTGGTGTAGTGATTTCAACTTGTCATAAATCAATTTATTGTGATCATATTTGAAGTTATTTGATACCATTTCTTTTAATTTGTACAACTCGCTATTCACTAAAATATCCACTTTAGATCTTAAATCACCATGTAATGTAAATGTTGGATGTATAAATACAATATAACTTTTCACCCTTCTATTTATATTATATTTCTGAATAACTCTTTTTAATCCATCATGTGCTACTTCAAATTGATTAATCAGATCTTTTGCTACATAACCAGAACTTCTATATAACTTTTGGTTGTCATAGTAATAGTCTCCTGTGAAATTTTTAATTTCAAATTGAATGATTTCATCATCAGTTACCACTAAGAAATCAAATTGAATTTGGTTATAATTTTTAATTTGTAAATCATATATCCACCATAGACCTTCTATTTCATTTAGAAGGCTAGCAAATTGCTTTTCTCCTTCGAAACCTTGTTTAATGACTTGGTATTGTTCATCTAATTCTTTTGGAAAATCTTCCACCCTTTCTTTAACCGCTTCAACATAATCAATGAATAAATTGTTAATCAACTTCAAAAATTTTTCACCTCATATTTTCAAAATTTCACTTACAAATCAAAAAAAGCCCTCCGAATAAAAATTCGGGGACTTTTTTAAAATCATTCTCATATTATAGTCTATCTTCTAATTCTTTTTTCAAATCTTCAAATCCTGGTTTACCAAGTAGAGCAAACATATTTTGTTTATATGCTTCAACTCCTGGTTGGTTGAATGGATTAACGCCTAGTAAGTATCCACTCATAGCACAAGCCAACTCGAAGAAGTATACAACATAACCGAATGTATATGCATCTAATTGAGGTACTTTAACAACTAAGTTTGGTACGCCACCATCTGTATGAGCTAATAGTGTACCTTGGAATGCTTTAGTGTTAACAAAATCAACAGTTTCACCTGCTAAGAAGTTCAAACCATCTAAATCGTCTTTATCCTCTTCTATTGTAATATCATGTTTAGGGCTCTCAACTTTAACAACTGTTTCAAATAAGAAACGACGTCCTTCTTGTACATATTGTCCTAATGAGTGAAGGTCAGATGTAAAGTTTGCACTTGAAGGATAAATACCTTTATAGTCTTTACCTTCTGATTCACCGAATAGTTGTTTCCACCATTCACTAAAGTATTGTAATGCAGGCTCATAGTTAATTAACATTTCAGTTGAATAACCTTTTGCATAAAGAATATTACGGATTGCTGCATATTGATATGCAATATTTTCTTCAAGTTCAGATGATGATAAATCTTCACGTGCTGCAGCAGCACCATTCATCATTTCTTGAATATCTACACCACTTGCTGCAATTGGTAGTAATCCTACAGCTGTTAATACTGAATATCTACCACCTACGTCATCTGGCACTACAAATGTTTCGTAACCTTCTCCAGTAGCTAAATCTTTTAAAGCACCTTTTTCTTTATCTGTAGTAGCAAAGATACGATTTTTAGCTTCATCTTTACCATATTTTTCTTCTAAAATTTTCTTGAAAATTCTAAATGCTACAGCTGGTTCAGTCGTTGTACCTGATTTAGAAATAACATTAATAGAGAAATCTTTACCATCTATATATTCAATTAAATCATGTACATATGATGATGATAAATGATGTCCAACAAATATAATCTGAGGATTCTCACCTTTTTCGTAGTTAGCAAATGTTGAATTCAACATCTCTACTGCAGCACGTGCACCTAAATAAGAACCACCAATACCGATAACAAGTAATACTTCTGATTGTTCTTTAATACGTTTAGAAGCTGATAAGATTCGATCAAATTCTTCTTTATCGTAATCAACAGGTAAATCAACCCATCCTAAAAAGTCACTACCTGCTCCTGTTTTTTCATGTATAACATGATGTATATTCTTTACTAAATCTCTTGATTGGTCTAGTTCATGTTCACCAAAAAACGTTAATGCTTTTTTATAATCAAATTGAATATGTGACATAGTATCCTCCTATTGAATTCATAGTTAATTTAAACAACGTCTTTATTTTACTCTAGTTTTCATAGGCTTTCAATTGAAATGTAACGATATACTTTGTAATGCATAAATATTTAATAAAACTATTGAAAATACAAAATCAATATGGTATCGTATTTTTATCGATTAAATATACAAGATATTAAATATTAATACAAAAGGGAGCGATTTAAGTTATGTCTAATAAAGTAGTTTTAGCTTACTCAGGTGGTTTAGATACAAGTGTTGCAGTAAAATGGTTAATAGAAAAAGGTTATTCAATAGTTGCATGTTGTTTAGATGTTGGTGAAGGTAAAGACTTAGACCTTGTACAACAAAAAGCATTCGATATGGGCGCAGAACAATCATATGTCATTGACGCTACTAAAGAATTTAGCGAAGATTTTGTTGGTTATGCAATTAAAGGTAATACAATGTATGAAGGAACATATCCTTTAGTATCTGCATTAAGTAGACCTCTTATTTCCAAAAAATTAGTAGAAATAGCTCAAGCTGAAGACGCTATTGCTATCGCACATGGTTGTACTGGTAAAGGTAATGACCAAGTACGTTTTGAAGTTGCTATTAAATCATTAGCACCACATATTAAAGTATTAGCACCAGTTCGTGAATGGTCTTGGAGTCGTGAGGAAGAAATTGATTATGCAAAAAAACATAATATCCCTATTCCTATCAATTTAGACTCTCCTTATTCAATTGACCAAAATTTATGGGGTCGTAGTAATGAATGTGGTATTTTAGAAGATCCATTCGCAACACCACCAGAAGATGCATATGATTTAACTAATCCAATAGAAGAAACTCCGGATACACCAGAAGAACTTGAAATTGTTTTTGAAAATGGATTACCTACTTCAATAAATAATAAGTCGTATCCATTAGATCAACTCATTTTAAATTTAAATGAAATTGCTGGTTTACATGGTATCGGAAGAATTGACCATGTAGAAAATCGTCTAGTTGGAATTAAATCTCGTGAAGTGTACGAAACACCTGGTGCAAAAGTAATTATGGAAGCACATAAAGCTTTAGAAACGATTACTTTAACTAAAGATGTTGCACATTTCAAACCAGTTATCGAAAAACAATTATCAGAACAAATTTATAATGGCTTATGGTTCTCACCTTTAACTGAGAGCTTAAAACAATTTATTGATTCTACTCAAACTCAAGTAACTGGTACAGTACGTGTTAAACTATTCAAAGGAAATGTTATTGTAAATGGACGTAAATCTCCATTTAGTTTATATAATGAAGAACTTGCAACATATACTAAAGAAGATGCATTTAATCAAGAAGCTGCAGTAGGATTTATCGAAATCTTTGGCTTACCTACAAAAGTTAAAGCATTATTAGAAACAGAGGGTGTTTTAAAATGACAAAAAAAGCATGGGGTGGAAGATTCGAGTCTAACCCTGAATCATGGGTAGATGCATTCAATGCATCTATCCATTTTGATAAAAATTTGATTGATCAAGATATACAAGGCAGTATTGCGCACGCAACAATGCTTGCTGAACAAAATATTATTCAAAATGATGAAGCTGAATTAATTATTCAAGGTTTAAAAGAAATAAAACAAGATTATTACAACAATAATTTAGAACTATCAGAATCATTAGAAGACATTCATTTAAACGTTGAACACGCATTAATTCAAAAAATTGGTCAAGTCGGTGGAAAGCTACATACAGGTAGAAGTAGAAATGATCAAGTTGCAACTGACATGCATCTTTATACAAAGGAAAATGTCCAAGAAATTATTAAACTTGTTGAAGCTTTACAAAAATCTATCATCACCATTGCAGATGATCATATTCATACAATTATGCCGGGCTATACACACCTTCAAAGAGCGCAACCAATATCGTTTGCTCACCATATAATGACCTATTTTTGGATGTTAGAACGTGATAAATCAAGATTTAATGACAGCATTAAAAGGATTGATATTAATCCACTTGGTGCAGCAGCATTAAGTGGCACTACACATCCAATAGATAGACATCGTACACAAGAACTTCTAGGTTTCAGTAGTTTGTATGAAAATAGTCTTGATGCTGTAAGTGACCGTGATTACATTGTTGAAACATTGCATAACATTTCATTAACGATGGTCCATTTATCAAGATTTGCTGAAGAAATCATATTTTGGTCTACAGATGAAGCTAAGTTCGTAACTTTATCAGATAGCTTTTCAACAGGATCTTCTATCATGCCACAAAAGAAAAATCCAGATATGGCAGAATTGATTAGAGGTAAAGTAGGAAGAACAACTGGTTACTTAATGAGTATGTTAGTTACTTTAAAAGGACTACCTTTAGCCTATAACAAGGATATGCAAGAAGATAAAGAAGGATTGTTTGATGCTATTCATACTATTAAAGGATCTTTACGTATATTTGAAGGTATGATTACATCAATGCAAGTCAATAAAGATCGTTTAAATGAAACAGTTCATAAAGACTTTTCAAATGCGACAGAATTGGCAGATTACTTAGTAGAACAAAATATACCATTTAGAGAAGCACACGAAATTGTAGGTAAAATCGTATTATGGTGTATACAAAATGGAAAATATTTATTAGATGTACCTTTAGAACAGTATCAATCATATAACAATAAAATCGAATCCAATGTATATGATTATTTAAAACCTGAAAATTGCTTAAGCCGTAGAAAAAGTTATGGTTCAACAGGACAAGAGTCCGTACAACATCAGATTAATGTAGCTAAAGAACTTATTTAAAATAAAATTATTATTCCAGAGGCTGGGACAATTAAATTGTCTCAGCCTCCATTTTGTAGTCAAATCCGCTTTTACTGTATCTCTTATCAGCAATTTTACCTAAATCTGCTTTTAATACACCTCTTATCAGCTATTTTACCTAGTATTGCTTTTAATGAACCCCTTATCAGCTATTTTACTGAGAATTGCTTTTAACGCACCCCTTATCAGCAATTTCACCTAGTATTGCTTTTAATGGACCTCTTATCAGCTATTTTACTGAGAATTGCTTTTAACGCACCCCTTATCAGCTATTTTACCTAGTATTGCTTTTAATGGACCTCTTATCAGCAATTTTACCTAAATCTGCTTTTAACGCAGAATATGTCCATATAATTGTGTAATAAAATAAGAGCCATATATAGCTCACTTTAGTACAATGTAATCGACTAAGAAAAAATTGTAGAGGT
>NZ_RXWZ01000027.1 GCF_003970575.1 Mammaliicoccus fleurettii | reverse complement strand
TGAATGTTAAATAAACATTCAAAACTGAATACAATATGTCTCCGTTATTCCATGACCTAATGGTCATTCCGTAATATCCTTAGAAAGGAGGTGATCCAGCCGCACCTTCCGATACGGCTACCTTGTTACGACTTCACCCCAATCATTTGTCCCACCTTCGACGGCTAGCTCCTAATAAAAGGTTACTCCACCGGCTTCGGGTGTTACAGACTCTCGTGGTGTGACGGGCGGTGTGTACAAGACCCGGGAACGTATTCACCGTAGCATGCTGATCTACGATTACTAGCGATTCCAGCTTCATGTAGTCGAGTTGCAGACTACAATCCGAACTGAGAATAATTTTATGGGATTTGCTTGACCTCGCGGGTTCGCTGCCCTTTGTATTATCCATTGTAGCACGTGTGTAGCCCAAATCATAAGGGGCATGATGATTTGACGTCATCCCCACCTTCCTCCGGTTTGTCACCGGCAGTCAACCTAGAGTGCCCAACTTAATGATGGCAACTAAGCTTAAGGGTTGCGCTCGTTGCGGGACTTAACCCAACATCTCACGACACGAGCTGACGACAACCATGCACCACCTGTCACTTTGTCCCCCGAAGGGGAAGACTCTATCTCTAGAGCGATCAAAGGATGTCAAGATTTGGTAAGGTTCTTCGCGTTGCTTCGAATTAAACCACATGCTCCACCGCTTGTGCGGGTCCCCGTCAATTCCTTTGAGTTTCAACCTTGCGGTCGTACTCCCCAGGCGGAGTGCTTAATGCGTTAGCTGCAGCACTAAGGGGCGGAAACCCCCTAACACTTAGCACTCATCGTTTACGGCGTGGACTACCAGGGTATCTAATCCTGTTTGATCCCCACGCTTTCGCACATCAGCGTCAGTTACAGACCAGAGAGCCGCCTTCGCCACTGGTGTTCCTCCATATCTCTGCGCATTTCACCGCTACACATGGAATTCCACTCTCCTCTTCTGCACTCAAGTTCCCCAGTTTCCAATGACCCTCCACGGTTGAGCCGTGGGCTTTCACATCAGACTTAAGAAACCGCCTACGCGCGCTTTACGCCCAATAATTCCGGATAACGCTTGCCACCTACGTATTACCGCGGCTGCTGGCACGTAGTTAGCCGTGGCTTTCTGGTTAGGTACCGTCAAGACTTGTTCAGTTACTAACAAATTTGTTCTTCCCTAACAACAGAGTTTTACGATCCGAAAACCTTCATCACTCACGCGGCGTTGCTCCGTCAGGCTTTCGCCCATTGCGGAAGATTCCCTACTGCTGCCTCCCGTAGGAGTCTGGACCGTGTCTCAGTTCCAGTGTGGCCGATCACCCTCTCAGGTCGGCTACGTATCGTCGCCTTGGTAAGCCATTACCTTACCAACTAGCTAATACGGCGCGGGTCCATCTATAAGTGACAGCCGAAGCCGCCTTTCACTATCGAACCATGCGGTTCAAAATATTATCAGGTATTAGCCCCGGTTTCCCGGAGTTATCCCAGTCTTATAGGTAGGTTACCCACGTGTTACTCACCCGTCCGCCGCTAACATCAGAGAAGCAAGCTTCTCATCTGTTCGCTCGACTTGCATGTATTAGGCACGCCGCCAGCGTTCATCCTGAGCCAGGATCAAACTCTCCATAATAGAAGTAAGCTTGATTAGCTCATTTTTGATTGGTTAAGCCAATCACTCTTTGAAGTACTATAAG
>NZ_RXWZ01000026.1 GCF_003970575.1 Mammaliicoccus fleurettii | reverse complement strand
GATATATGAATGAGGGATATTTTTGGGTAAAAAATTTATAAAACATTATATCATAATAGGTGTATTGTGTATTATCGGGAGTTTCTTTTTCGAAGGAACACCTAAATCATTAATGATTGGTGCAGGTCTAGGATTTTTCCTTACAGCAATTTTAGCTATTTTTGAAAAAGAAGATAAAGTAGATGAGCATCCAGATAAAACTAAAAGTGAAGAAGATAAAAAGTAACTGCTACTTCGTGTAGTAGTTACTTTTTATGAAATTGGGGTGAACATATGTTACGAAGTTTATTATTTAAAAAGTTAGAACAAAAAGAGCAAAGTATGATAAAACATTATAAACACTTGCATCAGTACCCAGAACCATCATTTAACGAAATCATAACATCACAATATATTGAGTCATTCTATAAAGATAAAGATGTTAAAATACATAATCGTATTGGTGGAAATTATGGATTAATAGTAGAAATAGAAGGTAGTAAACCAGGTAGAACGATCGCTTTAAGAGCAGACTTTGATGCTTTGAATATTACTGAAGATACCGGTCTACCATTTTCTTCTAAACATGAAGGTTGGATGCATGCATGTGGTCATGATGCACATACTGCTTATTTAATGGTGCTTGCAGAAAGTTTAATTGAGTTGAAGGATCATTTACCAGGTAAAATAGTTATTGTTCATCAACATGCTGAGGAATTAGCACCCGGTGGAGCAATTGATATGATAAACTCGGGATATTTAAATGATGTTGATGAGATATATGGTATACACTTATTCCCAGATTACACACCAGATGTTATTTCATATAGAAAAGGGCCAACAATGGGAGGACGATCATTATTCCATTTAAAAGTTAAAGGTAAAGGTGGGCATGGTTCCAGTCCTCATTTAGCAAATGATGCTATTATGGCAGCGAGTACTTTTGTTACGAATGTTCAAACGGTAGTTTCAAGAAGATTAAATCCTTTTGATATGGGTGTAGTAACTATAAGTTCATTTAATGGCTTAGGTTCATTAAATGTAATACAAGAAAGTGTGGAACTAGCAGGTGATGTACGGTATATGGAAAGCCGTATTGGCCATCAAATACATGACGAAATAGTACAATTAATTGAGGGATTAGAAGAAACATTTGGTGTATCTTGCGAATTTAAATATGAATTAGATTGTATACCTTTAATCAATCATTATAAACAAACTGATTATTTAGTTGATATTTTAGCAACAAGCCAAGGTGATTATTTTGAATCGTTAAAAGAACATGAGCAACTTACGAGTTCAGAAGACTTCGCGAGTTATTTAGAAAAAATCCCTGGAACATTTTTCTTTATAGGTTGCAAACCATATGATATTGATGAAGCATTTTATAATCATAGTCCTAAATTTATCGTTAACGAAGATGCTTTATTAACTGCAAGTAAAGCATTAGGAGAAGTTGTTTTAAACAGATTATATATTGAATGAATTTTAATTTAAACACACACTAACAATTTGTTAGTGTGTGTTTTTACTTTAAAAAACTAATCGTAACCGTTTACAAATATGTAGAAAACGTTTACAATAACTTGTATACAAGTATACGGATGATTTTGGAGGGATTTTATGAAGCATCATTATCACTATCCTAGCGATTGGTTAAAACATCGTTCTACTGGAGAACAAGTGGCGAGTGAACTTAGATTAGCTATTATAAGTAAAGAAATTGCAGAAGGTGACAAGCTAAGCGAAAACAAAATTGCTCAACAGTTTGAAGTCAGCCGTTCACCCGTGAGAGATGCACTTAAACTACTTCAACAAGATGGTCTAATTTCTCTTGAAAGAATGGGAGCTGTTGTTATTGGTTTGTCTAATACTAATCAAAAAGAAATTTATGATATTAGGTTAATGTTAGAATCGTTCGTTTTTGAAAGACTACAGTTAGAAAATAATACAGAAGTCATCAAACAATTAAATAAAATCTTGAAAATGATGTCAGTTGCAGTTGAATTTGAAGATGCAGACGAATTTACAAGACTGGATCTACAGTTCCACGAATCTATGATTACAGCAATTAATCATCAATATATTGAAATGATATGGCATAACTTAACCCCTGTTATGGAATGTTTAATTTTAGTTTCGATGAGGCAAAGAATGAAAAATGATTTAGATGACTTTAAGCGAGTTATTCATAATCATAAAGTATATATAGAAGCTATTGAAACTAAGGACAGAAATAAGATGAAAGAAGCATTTCACTTAAACTTTGATGATGTAGATGAACAAATAGATGTTCTATGGAATTCGCAAATAAATATAGATAGAAAGTAGGATTATAAAATGAAATACATGATTGGTATTGATATCGGTACAACGAGCACGAAAGCTGTTATATATGATGAAGAAGGCAATTTTTTAAATAAACATAGTATTGAATACCCTATGTCAACAAAAGAAATTGGTGTTGCTGAGGAAAATCCTGAAGAAATATTCGATGCTGTCATATTCACAGTTAAAAAGGTGATTAGAGATACTGGAGCAGAACCAAAAAATATTAAATTGTTAAGTTTTAGTAGTGCTATGCATAGTTTAATAGCTATGGATAAAGACAACAAACCTTTAACTGAATGTATAACTTGGGCTGATAATAGAGCAAGTAAATATGCAAATATGATAAATGAAAAACATGATGGACTTGAAATATATAAAAGAACGGGAACACCAATTCATCCAATGTCTCCTTTGTCTAAAGTATTTTGGTTAAAGCATGAACACGCTGATATTTATGACAAAACTGCAAAATGGATTGATATAAAATCTTATATATTTTATCAGTTATTCGAAGAGTACGTAATGGATCATTCAATAGGTTCTGCAACGGGTATGATGAACCTTAAGTCATTAGCTTGGGATAAAGAAGTAATGTCTTTACTTGGAATTAATGAAAGTCAATTGCCAAATTTAGTTTCCACTACACATATTATGAAGAACGTTAATAAAAAATATGCAGATTTAATGGGCATTGATGAAAATACACCTATTGTAATCGGTGCATCTGATGGTGTACTTTCTAATTTAGGCGTGAATAGTTACCGCGAAGGTGAAGTTGCTGTAACAATTGGTACAAGTGGCGCTATAAGAACAATTATAGATAAGCCTAAGACAGACGAAAAGGGAAGAATATTTTGCTATGTATTAACTGAAGATCACTATTGTATTGGTGGACCAGTTAATAATGGTGGTGTTGTACTTAGATGGTTAAGGGATGAATTATTAGCTAGTGAGGTAGAAACAGCTAAGCGATTAGGTGTTGATTCATATGATGTCTTAACTAAAATTGCGAGCAGAGTAAAACCTGGCGCAAACGGATTAATTTTCCACCCTTATTTAGCAGGAGAGCGTGCACCGTTATGGAATGCTAATGCAAGAGGTAGTTATTTCGGTCTGACATTATCACATAAAAAAGAGCATATGATTAGAGCAGCATTAGAAGGCGTACTTCTAAACTTATATACAGTATATCTTGCATTAATCGAAGTTATGGAGAAATCACCAGAACAAATTAAAGCGACAGGTGGATTTGCTAAAAGTGAAGTTTGGAGACAAATGATGGCAGATATCTTTGATACTTCAGTTGAAGTTCCTGAAAGTTATGAAAGTTCTTGCTTAGGCGCTTGTGTTTTAGGATTAAAAGCACTAGGAGAAATTGAAGATTTTGAAGTATTGGACAAAATGGTAGGTAAGACGTATCAACACGAACCAGAACAAGAAAATGTTGATATTTATCAATCACTTATACCAATTTATATAAATTTAAGCCGTAAATTAACTGAAGAGTACGATTTGATTTCAGAATTTCAAGCAACACATTCATAAGGAGATGTTAATATGTTTTCAGATATTGCACCATTATTAATAGTAGCAGTAGCAATTATATTATTATTAGGTTTAATTATGTGGTTAAAACTTAACACTTTTGTATCGTTAATTATAACTGCGATGGTAACAGGCATAATGTTAGGAATGCCATTAAGCAAAATTATTGGAACAATTGAAACAGGTATGGGATCTACACTTGGTCACATTGCATTAATATTTGGTTTAGGAGCGATGTTAGGTAAGTTATTAGCAGATGGTGGTGGTGCAACAAGAATTGCACACACATTAATTAATAAATTTGGTCAAAAACGAATTCAATGGGCAGTTGTTACTGCATCATTTATCATCGGTATAGCATTATTCTTTGAAGTAGGATTAGTATTATTAATTCCTATAGTATTTACAATAGCTAAAGAATCTAAAGTTTCTACATTATACTTAGGTATTCCAATGACAGCAGCATTATCAGTAACTCACGGATTTTTACCACCACATCCAGGTCCAGTTATGATTGCTAAGGAATTTGGAGCGGAAATTGGTCAAGTTTTAATATTTGGTATCATTGTAGCAATACCCGTTACAATAATTGCTGGACCAATTTTCACTAAATTTGCTAGAAAAATTATACCAGAAGCATTTACAAAATCGGGCGACTTAGCATCTCTAGGTAAACAAAAATCTTTCAAAATTGAAGAAACACCAGGATTTGCAATTTCAGCATTAACGGCTTTATTACCAGTATTTATAATGCTTGTTTCAACAGTTGTAGATTTAGTAACAGGTTCACCAGAGAATCCAGAAGGCATATTAGGTTTTATTAGTTTTATAGGTGAAGCGGGTACAGCAATGTTAATTTCAGTATTGTTTGCTATTTATTCAATGGGAATTAACAGAGGATATAAAGTTAATCAAGTTATGGATACATTAACTAATGCCATATATCCAATTGGTATGATGCTACTAATCATTGGCGGTGGCGGTGCATTCAAACAAATATTAATCGACGGTGGAGTAGGTAAAACTGTCGAAGAACTATTTACAGGTTCAGCAATGTCACCAATATTACTAGCTTGGATTGTAGCAGCTGTATTAAGAATATCGCTAGGTTCAGCGACAGTAGCAGCAATTTCAACAGTAGGTATTGTAATGCCATTATTAGAATCATCAGACGTTAACCTTGCTTTAGTAGTATTAGCAACAGGTGCTGGTAGTGTAATAGCATCACATGTAAATGATGCAGGTTTCTGGATGTTTAAAGAGTATTTCGGATTAACAATGAAAGAAACATTCTTATCATGGACATTATTAGAAACAGTTATATCAGTATCAGGTATCATATTCTTACTATTTATTAGTTTATTTGTTTAATAGAAAAACTTGTGACATAAATGTCATAGAAATTTTATAAGAGCAGAAATTCAATTTTAATAATGAATTTCTGCTCTTATTTTTTATAAAAATCATTTTGGCAACTCTTAGAACTACCATCAGATTGCCCGCAAAGTCTAAGACTTTGTTGGTATTTTTTATGCGCATGCTTTCCTCTTTTGTGAATACAGACATCCTTACTTACACTTCAACTGACTTGTGTTAACATAGGCATCCTTACTTACACTTCTCTCCACTTATGTGAATACAGATATCCATATTTAAATTTCTCTCTACTTGTGTAAATATAGACACTTAAGATTAATTGCCTTTAACATAAATGACCTATTATTTTAATGAGAATCATTTAGCTAACTCTTAGAGACACCATTTTTCTATATAAATATGGATATTGAGAGCGATTTTGTAAGTGCTGACGCCTGAGGGAATAGTATGCGTGAGAGACTACAGGCTCGAGCCATACCCCTAGGCAAGCATGCACGAACAAAATCGTGAGATTTTATAAAAATAGTTATAGGTAATGATTTTGTAAAAAACAAACATATAATTGTGTATTTAAAAAGTCAATATTAACAATGGTTTTAACAGTTAGGCATGCCTAACTGTTAAAAAATCTTTCAATAAATACACTTAAGAAATGAAATATTTGAGTTAAGAATGAATGCACAAAAAGTCATACTGTACTGATATACTTTAGTCATAGATAACACAACACGAAGCACAATACATTCAATTCCTCAAAACTTATTTCGTATATGTTTTTCATAATTGCAAATGACTTTGTGTAGAACGTGTTTAGATAGTTATCTGTAATTGTAACGTTGAAATGGATCATAAAATGATTCAAGTTATTTATACGAGGTTTCCCGGCTTTGTATAAATACATGTTTCCTTAATTAATAACCCTTCCCCGAAAAGCGCTCGTTAATTCCCGGACGAGCGCTTTTCACTTGCAGATTTTTATATGTGAACTTAAATAACATAGATTTTTAGATTAAAGAAAATTAGTGTAAAATGAATTTATCGAGCCATGGGGATGGTGAGAAATCCTACTATGAGTAATAGAGGACTTATACATAATTAAGAGGTTGAGACAATATTTGTCTCAGCCTCTTATCATTTATGAAATTGAACTTACGATTGATTCGTATACGTCATCCCAAAATTGTGTATTATTTTGATAAGTTTCATGAATTTTATGATGAACATCTTTTTCTTTTTCAGCGTATGTTGGGTCATCTTTGCTTGGTAAGTCTTTACGTAATTCTTCTACTTGTTTTTGTACACTTATAGCTCTTGGTCCCCATACATGTTCTTGCTCATGATGTTCATTTAAAAATACGAAAATAGGTATTGATCTTGCTGTACCGTTTGTTAAATATTGATCAATTAGGTTTGTATCTTCATCACGGTGAAATGCTTTTACTTCAATATTCGTATAATCAGCAATGTTCAATAATACTGGTATGTTCATCATGGCATCTCCACACCAATCTTCAGTAATGACAAGTACTTTATAATTTTTATCTTTAATTTTATCTAAACGGTCATCATTTTTAGGTAATTTAAAAGATTGATAAATATCGAGCAATTGTTCTTTATTTGTAGTCATTTCGTTTACGTATTCTTTAATTGGTTGTGCTTGTTCAAAATATGTAACTAACTTAGTCATTTTGTTAATCCCCCTTCAATATATTAAATATTATAACAATTCTGAAATAAATCGCAAAGAACTAATCTCGAAAAAATATTTATTTAACAGCGTTATCTAATATTTTGAAAGTTTTATTTTTAACATCCAACTCTGCTTGTGCCCCATAAGGTATGACACATTTAGGTTCGTTATGTCCAAAACTAGCATTATAAAAGACAGGCATATCTTCTTGATCCCATTCTTTCAACATTTTAACCCAAACTTCTTTGTATTCTTCGTAATATGCATCATCTTGTGGACGTCCAATAATCACGCCATTTATTTTATCAAAGATTCCCATTGAACCAAAAGCACGTACGTAATCTTCCATTAACCAAGGAGGTGCTTGAACTTCTGCTGTTTCAATGAATAAAATTGCGCCATCAAAAACTTCTTTATTTGGAAAAACATCTGTTGCTTTTAATGAATGGAAAAGTTCCATACATCCACCAATTAAATGTCCTGTAGCTTTTCCTTTACCATTTAAAATTTCATATCCTTGACTGTCAAATGATGGTCTATTAATGTCTTTATTTTTCTCTTCCCATGATAAACCATATTTTCTGAATTGTGGTGAGGCGGGTACATTTCCAATTGGACCATTTTGGAACCATGTTTGGTTAATTGAGTCAACTGTATAATCATCCATAGCAACATTTTCAGCAAAGTCTGTTAAAAGTGCTGGACCATAAAAACTTGATACACCTGCTTGATAGAACATAAAATGTATTGCAGTTGTATCTGAATAGCCGCTTAATATTTTTGGATTATTTTTAATGATATTTAAGTCGATATATGGCCATAAACGAACAGAATCATCTCCACCTAAAGTACAAATAATTGCTTTTACTTCAGGATCTTCAAGTGCTTGGTGTAAGTCTTCTACACGTTTTTTTGGATTGTTATATGTAAAGTCTGCTCCTTTAAGTGCATGTGGCATAACTTTCACTTTTAAACCGAATACTTCTTTCAATCGTTGAATACCAACTTCTGTTCTCCAAATTACTTCTTCTTCACCGGCGTAACCTGAGGATGGTGAAACGATTGCGACAGTGTCCCCTTTAGAAAGCTTGTTGGGTTTGATTAATTCTTTCATTCTTAATGCCCCCTTATTTATATATTTAAGTTAGTATATCACAGTGGTATCACTTGAAATCAAATATTTCAAATGATAGTATAATGTTGTTTGTAAAAGAATGGTAATATAATAAAGATGTAAGGTTAATATCACAATAAAAGGGGCAAAACCAATGGATAAAATAACCTTCCTTAATTACCTTGAGGATGAATTGTCTCGTTTGCCTAAAGTTGAGCGAGATAAAATAATGTATGAATATGAAACAAAATTTTTTGAAGCAAAAAATGAAAATGAATTAATGAATGAATTAGGTGAGCCTAAGGAAATTGCAAAGAAAGTTTATGCAACGAGCGCCATTCATGATGCTGAAATAGCACCAAACTTTAAAAATGTTTTTCAAGCAATTATGGCAACATTAGGCTTAAGCTTTTTTAATATATTTTTTATTATTATACCGTTTCTAATTATTGCGTTTATACTTTTAATTGTTGTAGTGGTTGGCGCATTGATGATGTTAGGACCTATAGTAAGTGTTATAAATATTATATTGTATGGATTTTATTGGATTGATATTACAAACATAATTTTTTCTATATCATTTTTAGGATTAGGGTTAATGTTGCTCATTACTGGATTAAAATTAATAGAACTGAGTTACAAAGGCATCTTAAAATATTTAAAATGGTGTGTAAAAGTCATTAGGGGGCATGCTGAATAATGAAAAAGTTATTTTTGATAGGATTAGGCATCTTCTTAATTTTTGGCTTAATAGGTACAATTCTTTGGTTTACGGTTAATAATAAATTTGAGAAGAATGAAACTTATGAAAAAGTTTTTGAGGATGATCAAGTTGAACAAGTCATCGTGAATGGACAAAATACAAATGTTGAAGTGAAAAAGGGTAAGACTTTAGGGATAAAGTATAACGGCAAACAACATGTAAATGCGAACATAGAAAACAATTTACTACATTTCACAGAACAAGATAGTAAGTATCAATTCAATGCCAATTTTATACCTTTTAGAAAAACGACAAATCATTTAGTAATCACTTTACCAGAGAAACAATATCAATCATTTAATATAACAACAAATACGGGAGATATATTAATTAAAGATGTCAGTAGTAACAACAGCAATATGATTACTGATACAGGGGATATTTCTTATAATAATGTGAATTTAAAATACGCTAAAGCAATGTCTAGTTTAGGAAGTGTTCAAGTTAAAAATTCAGCACTATCAGAATTTAATGGTGAAATTGAAACAGGAAATATAACAATAGCGAAAAGTAGCCTCATTAATAGTGAATTGATTACTTCGTTGGGTAACATAAATATTAGCCAACTTAAAAATGAATGCGATATTAAATCATCTACAGAAGATGGAGACATCACTTTATCTTACGAAGAACCTCCTAAAAATACTTTATTACAATTACAAGCTGAATCAGGCAGTACACATATAAAAAATAAAGCATTTAAAGGAGAAAAAGTAGGTAACGGTAAACACGTAATTGAAAGTTATACGGATAATGGCGATATTATAATTAAGTAATACAAAAAGCACGATAAGCTAGGAGCTTATCGTGCTTTTTTTTGCTTACTATCAAGTTGTGTAAAGATTTTTTATTCACTTGCGAACAAGATGTCTGTATCAATTTGTCCTGAAATTGAATTTAAATCTATAGGCTTTCCATCTAACCAATCTTGGAAGTTAAATGTATGTAACATACCATTTTCTCCAAGAGCAATTTTCATTTGTAATTGATCAGGTATATAAGCTGAAGTGTGAATGGTACCGGACCAGCTTTTAAAAAGCTTACTATAAATTTCATATTGTGGGTCGTTAAAATAACGAATAGCATCTTCTAAAGACATATGCTCGTTTGTAATATGTTCGATTCTATTGTATCTTTCTATAGATTCTTTTATATAATTTCGGTTCTCATGTGTTAATACTTCAAAGTGATTCGTACATAAATTATTTTGTTTCGTAACAACTGAACGAGGGGTAGCTTCTACCGTTATTCTTCTGTTTTGCTTATCCATTAAAATATAGCTGAAAGAAGTACGATGAGGTATCTCTTTTAATAAAGCTACTGCTTCATCAATATTTTTACAGGTTTCTAAAATTAGTCTTCCAATCATATAACATACAAAGCCGTCACCAGGTTTTTTTCTATGCATAAAATTATATCCCATAGATAAGCCATGTTCATTCATACCATCCATACGTCCGGTAACTCTCGATGTTGGACCAATTTGCGCATATCCACCATCATTTGGTTGAAATAAACTAAATCGACCATCATAAGTGGCAGGGTTATAATCATAATTTCTCACCATATAATCAGTACCTAAAAATATAGAACAACCACTATCTTTTGCATAAACTCTGTAATGTCCATAATTTAATAGAATCTGTTCGAGTGGATACTTTAATGTATCTTGTAATCCCATAAGTTCATCCCATATTGGTGGTGCAAATTCTTGATAGATTTTCTTAGTTTCATCTATATCTATGTCAAAGCGCGGTCTTCTGATTTTCCATTCTTTATCTCTATTCTCTAACATTTTGGTAGATTTTAACCATTCAGCTTGTGCGACGCCGTGATCATAATGGTTACCTCTAAATTCAAATGTCTGCATATTAACATTTTGCAACATAATCACTCCTATTAAATACATTTTGATTGAAATATTGCATTTTGTCACGCAAATTAGATTAAGAATATTAAGACTGGAAATGTGATATTAAAGAAACTGTAATAATGCTTTAACCTATGTAATTTCTCACCATGTTATATTTAGGGTACCAAATATCTCACAAATAATGTGAGAAGGAGGTATGTATAATGTGGAATCAAGGATATATCTACGTAAAAAAAATATGGCAAGAGTGGTATAGAAGATAATATAAATTTATTAAATGACACTTATAAACAACTAGAATATATATTTTTGAAATTAAAAAGGCTGAGACAAATTAATTGTCTCAGCCTATTATTATGATTTACAATGCTTGATCGGTTGCAGTAGAATATTGTTTTTTGCGTTCAGTTCGTTTCGTTTGGTTAGACCAAATAATTGCAATGGTTGGACCAGTTAATAGGTGAATAAAACTGAATATAGCTCCTGGAACTGCAGATAAAGGATTAAAATGGGCTGTTGCAAGTGATACAGCTAGTCCAGAATTCTGCATACCTACCTCTATGGAAACAGCACGTTTATCAGGTCTGTCTAGTTTAAAGAGTTTAGCTAATAAATATCCAATCGTTAAACCACTTACGTTATGAAGCAATACAACGCCAAACATAATCAAACCTGTTTCTATAATTTGAGCTTTATTACCTGCTACCACACTCGAAAGAATTAATGAAATTGAAATTACAGAAATAATTGGTAATATATCAATTGATTTTTCGGCAACTGGTTTGAAAAATCTTTGTACTATAAAGCCTAAAATAATAGGAATTAATACAACTTGTACGACTGATATAAACATAGATGAGAAGGATACTTGTAACCATTCTCTTGCAAACAAATAAATTAAAGTTGGTGTAATGATGGGTGCTAATAATGTAGATACTGTAGTGATGGATACTGACAATGCAGTATTTGCTTTAGCTAAGTAACTGATAACATTTGAAGCAGTACCACCAGGACAACAACCGACCAATATTACACCTAATGCAATATCAGAATTTAAGTTAAACCCTTTTGCAATTAAATATGCTGTTACTGGCATTATTGTATATTGTAGAATTACGCCAATGAATACACTTTTCGGTGATTTAAACACTTCTTTAAAATCATTTGTTGAAATTGTCATCCCCATACCAAACATTACAATTCCTAATAAGTAAGGGATATAAGGTGCTACTTGAGAGATGACATTAGGGAAACTAAAACCTAATATTGCAGCTAATAACATCCAAAGAACGAATGTTTTATTAATGAACTGACTAAACTTTTTAATATTGTACATATATACACCTTCTAATTTTATAATAATCAGAATATTAACAATAATACAAAAATATTTCAATAGCTTTATGGAAATAAGTGGGGCTTCGCATTTTTAAATGAGAATTGATACATATAATGAGTTATTTTATACTTTTATACATAAAAATTTAACTATATATACAGC
>NZ_RXWZ01000233.1:4927-14154 GCF_003970575.1 Mammaliicoccus fleurettii | reverse complement strand
AAGTCAAATGGTGTTGAACAATAATATTTAAATACTTTAGTTATGTCAATAAATATTTCTTCAACATTGTACTGTTGAATATCTTCAAATTCTACATATTTAAGTAAAATTTTATATATAGCAATTGATTGATTGATATAGTGATTCATATTGGGATTAATAATGTAAATATCATTTCTTTGAGGAATTTCAAATAACCTAGCACCCGTATCTATACCTAACTTTTTCAATGGTTCAGTAGCAGATAAAATAATCGCACCTTTCCTTTTAGTATCTGAAATAACTGCCAATTTATTCTCATCAGGATTTATACCTTTACTCATACATGACACATTCGCAAAAAAGCTATTCTGATCTATGCATAAAATATGTCTCTTCTCATATAAACGGTAATCATACATAAAATCACCTTCCATCGTCGTATTAAATATATTTTCATTATATACGAACATATGTTCTGTTTCAAGGTATATATTTTAAAGAGTAACAATAAAAGCAGTTCTCAGTTAAAGTGCTTATAAGGATAGCCATAAAAGTTCATTTGATTACAAAATAGGAGGTTGAGACAATTAATTTGTCTCAACCTCCTAATTAAGTACTAAACCTATTTCACGTTCTATCTAACTATTTCTAGTCTTTCTTCATCATCAGCGCCAACTGATTGTTCTATATGGACGTGTGTCTTTAAAAAGATTTCTTCAGGCTCACCTTTAAATTCAATTTGCTCTAATTTGAACTCAAATTCATATTCTTGATGATCTTTCTTTTTAATTAAAAAGGATTTATTTACTTTGTGCTTATGCAATTCATAATCAAATTCTGAAAAATCACTGTCCTCATTCTGATTATTAACACGTTCAATTAACGACAACATAATGTATTCAACTTTTAAATCACATGTTCCACCTTTAAATATTACTTTTCCTTTAATAGGTTCTTCTTCATTAAAAGTTGTTTTTTCTAGTCGTGTATCGATTGTTAGATTACCGATACCTATAGAGGTAAGTAATTTTTCAAACATAATTCAAATCCCCCTTAAACTTCATTAAGGCTAGTTTAACCCGATTAAACTAAAATTTAAAGAGAATTTATGAATATTTTTTTATTTCCTAATAAAAAATAAAACATAAGTAACATACCTATGTTTTATTTCTTTATTATTTATATAAACCTAATGCTTTTGATGTGGATGTATTTATCTCATTAAATAAATCTGGATGTTCAGATAAATTTAAACCAAATGAAGGTATCATCTGTTTAATTTTATCCTCCCATTTTGTAAAGTTATCAGGGAAACATTTTTCTAGCAACTGAATCATAACATGTACAGCTGTTGATGCACCTGGTGACGCTCCAAGTAAAGCTGAAATTGAACCATCTTCACTTGTTACGAGTTCTGTACCAAATTGCAATGTTCCTTTACCGCCTTCATTCGTGTCTTTTATAACTTGAACACGTTGACCTGCGATAACGATATCCCAATCTTCTAACTTAGCAGTTGGTATAAATTCTTTAAGATCTTCTAATCTCTTTTCATCAGATAAAAGTACTTGTTCAACTAAATACTTTGTAAGTCCCATTTCCTTTAAACCTGCAGATAACATTGTAAAAACGTTATTAGGTTTAACTGAACCAAATAAATCTAAATTTGATCCTGTTTTTAAGAATTTAGGTGAAAACCCTGCGAACGGTCCAAATAACAACGTTCTCTTACCTTCTATATATCTTGTATCTAAATGTGGTACAGACATAGGTGGCGCACCTACTTTGGCTTTACCATAAACTTTTGCTTCGTGTTTCGCAATAACTTCATCGTTATTACAAACCATAAATAAGCCACTTACAGGGAAACCACCAATGTTTGAAGCTTCTTTAATACCTGTTTTTTGAAGAAGAGGTAAACTTCCTCCACCAGCGCCTATAAATAAGAATTTAGTATTATGGTATTCTACTTTTTTAGTTTCACCATTGTAAATCTTTAATTGCCATGTATTATCTTCGTTTCGACGAATATTTTGTACAGAGTGATTGTAGTTTAGTTCAACACCCTTCTCATTTAAATCATCTAGTAAAGAACGTGTTAAATTACCAAAGTTAACGTCAGTACCTGATTCAATCTTAGTTGCAGCAATTCTGTCATCAGCTGGACGTCCTTCCATCATAAGAGGCATCCAATGTTTCAATGTTTCAAAATCATCCGTGAAAGTCATACCTGGGAATAGCGGATTACTTGATAACGCATCACAACGTTTTTTAAGAAACTGAACGTTCTTTTCCCCGTATACAAAACTCATATGTGGCACAGGACGAATAAAAGTTTCAGGATTAGGTAAGCTTCCTTTATTAACTAAATAAGTCCAAAATTGTTTTGATAATTGAAACTGCTCATTTATTTGAATTGCTTTATCAATATTTACAGAACCATCCGCCTCTTCTTTTGTATAGTTCAATTCGCATAATGCCGAATGACCTGTCCCAGCGTTGTTCCATTCATTAGAACTTTCTTCGGCTGGTTTTGATAATTTTTCAAATAATTTAACTTCTAAGTTTGGTGATAGTTCTTTAAGCATCATACCTAAAGTAGCACTCATGATACCCCCACCAATTAATATTACATCTGTTTTCTTATGTAATGAATTCATAATTAACTACAGAGCCCCTTTCAATATTAACCTATTTGACTATATATTAATGTCCATAAAAAATATACAAATTAATAATTTTATTTGAAATAATCTATGTATTATCTCTATTATAAACCTATTAGATTCATTTAAAAAGTGACAACAAGTACACATAGTGTAATATGTATTTTTTAATAGGATGTTACATTAAAATAGTCCGAAATTAGTATAACCTAATTACTATATCAATATAAATAGTATAACATATTCCCTTAATTAATGGTTTTAAAAATTCCAATAATACAAATAGTTTACATAATATAATTATGATTATTATAAAATAAATGCTTATTTATAATTAAAATGTGGTATTTAAATGATATAATCATAACAATCTAATTTTAAAGGAGTAATATATGAAAGATTTTCTGAATATACTTAAAAAAGGAAGCAAGTCTTCTCTATCTGCTGCAGTAGTTAATTTTATTCTTGGTTGTTTAAAGCTACTTGCCTTTATTTTTACAGGAAACATCGCTATGTTTGCAGAAATGATGCATTCATTTGGTGACGCAGCAAATCAACTATTTGTATTTATAGGTTCTGCTTTTTCTAAAAGAAGCCCAAATCAAAAGTTCCCATTAGGCTATGGCAGACTAATAAACCTTGTTTGTTTAATTGCTGTAATCATTGTTGGTATTCTTTCTTACGAAACGATAAAAGAAGGTTTTCACCACATTATTCATCCAAACAGTACAGATGGCCCGTTACTATTCTTTTGGATTAACATCGGCGTTTTAGCAATTGGTATCGTACTTGAAGCCGTTGTTTTAAGAAAAGCTGGTAAAGAAATATTAGAAGAAGCCGGCGAAAGCAGTAAAGGTCTGCTATCTCCATTTACAAAAAGTTATTTATTTATAGGTAAAGCAAAGCCTGCAACAAAGTTAGTATTTATGGAAGATACTGTTGCAACTGGTGGTGGTGTTATTGCCGTTATATCAATAATCATTGCTCGCTTAACAGGATTAGGCATGTTAGAAGGTATCGCATCAGTAATCATAGGTGTAATGATGTTTATTATTGTAGGTATTATTTTTATAGAAAATGCTCAAGGCGTATTAGGTATTGCTGATCATGAATCAGAAATCCATGCTTCTAGAGTGATTTTAGATGATAAGTCTATTGCTGATATTAAACGTTTAGCAGTCATAAAAGAAGGAGAGGCACTTCATATAGAATGTTTATTAGAGGTAAATCAAAACTTTACACTGAAAGAGTTGTCAGAAATAAGAAAACGGATTATATTAAAACTGTTAGACTTATCACATGTTGAAGACGTGAATATAGAATTCATTGAAGATGATGGTCAAACAAACTGGAATGGAGATTCAGGTCCTTCAGCAAATATTCAAT
This sequence comes from Mammaliicoccus fleurettii, assembly GCF_003970575.1. Taxonomy (GTDB): domain Bacteria; phylum Bacillota; class Bacilli; order Staphylococcales; family Staphylococcaceae; genus Mammaliicoccus; species Mammaliicoccus fleurettii. Next base: position 10,120 of record NZ_RXWZ01000233.1, on the reverse strand, counting down.
ATGACAAGGAGCGTTAATTATGCCAATCGTAAACATTAAGTTAATTGAAGGTAGATCAGACGAACAATTAAAGGGTCTTGTAAAAGATGTAACTGAAGCAGTTCATCAAAATGCTAAAGCACCGAAAGAAAATATTCATGTAATCATTGAAGAAATGAAACCTGAGCATTATGGAGTTGCAGGCGTACGTAAATCTGATTCATAATCTTCGAATAAATAAAATATAAAAAAGCATTAAATGATCAGTTTGATCATTTAATGCTTTTTTTGTTTCCTTAAAATAGTTACTCGTTAAGAAATTTTTTAATTGCTTCTTTATTTTTCTCTTTATCAATCTTAAGAACAGCGCCATTTTCAACATCATTTGCATTTGTATATGAACCTTTTACTGGTACTGTTAATGTTTTTATATCTTTATCGCCTCTAGCTATAAAACTAGCTCCCGTTTTGTATATTGTTGGATCATCTAAATTAGTATTCACATATCCTCTAGCAATTCCAGCTAATTTAGGTGCTTTCATTACAGAGTCTACACTTAATAATTCAGATTTAAGCCCTGTCATTACTTGTTGTTGCCTTCTAACTCGTCCAAAATCGCCTTCTTCGTCATTTCTATACCTTGCATAACCTAGTAATTCTTTCCCGTTTAAGTTATGTTGACCTTTTTTCAAAGAAACGCCGATTTTTTCAGACATATCTTTTTCAACATTGATTGGAACACCTTTTGGCGATATTTCATCAACCATTTGTTCAAATCCATCAAAATCAATGATTGCATAATATTCAGGATCAATATCTAGATTCTTTTTCAATGTCTTACGCAGTAATTCAGGTCCCCCCAGTGAATACGCTGTATTAATTTTATAATTGCGATAACCACCTGGAATTTCTGAATAAATATCTCTCATGACTGATACAATTTTAAGATCTTTCTTTAAATAATCATATTGAACAATCATAATTGAATCTGTTCTTGGTTGTGAATTATCTACTTTACGATCTTCCCCTAACACGAGAACATTTACTTTACCATCATTTCTTGTTGTACTATGGAATTTATGCAATTCATTCTTTTTCCCATGATCAGAAGAAACCTTTAAGCCTGATTTATAAGAAGCATTAATATAAAATCCAAGAGCAACTAATAGTAAGATGATACCTAAGATAATAAAAGGTCTTTTTTTAATTCTACGCTTTTTATTTCTTTTTGGTACATTCGTTTGACGATTGTCATCTGTTTCTGATTGATTTTGCGAAGTCATTGTTACCAACCTTTTATCTTCAAAATTGAGACTAATTATATTATAATGAGACTCATACATTAAGTTAAACAATTTCTCAATTAAAAATCAAGAAAAATTGCGAACCTAATTAAAAAATAAGACTTGAGACTGAATAAAGGATGGTAAAAATATAATGAATATGAATAAAGCGTATTTTGCAGGTGGATGCTTTTGGTGTATGGTTAAACCATTCGACGAATATGAAGGAATTGATAAAGTAACTTCTGGCTATATGGGTGGAACAACTAAAAATCCTACGTACGAAGAAGTTAAGCAAGGACATACTGGTCATTTAGAAGTAGTAGAGATCCAATATGATGTTGCTTTATTCTCATATAACAGATTATTAGAAATTTATTTCGCAATAATAGACCCTACTGACGCAAATGGACAATATCAAGACCGTGGTACACAATATCAAACAGCTATTTTCTATACAAATGAAGATCAGAAGAAATTAGCTGAACAATATATTGAAGAATTGAATAAAAAGTTACCTGGAGATAAGTCAGTTGTGACTAAATTATTGCCTTATCAACCTTTTTACGAAGCTGAAGATCATCATCAAGATTTCTATAAAAAAAATCCAGCTCGTTATCAAGAAGAACAGGAAATCAGAAGAAGTTTAAAATAATAATGTGCTAAAATAACAACATATAATGATGTTATACTGCTATTTTTATGTAGCAATATTGTCAATTCATATATAATAGAGGAGCATGTCATGGAACATTGGATTACTGAATTTATGACACAATATGGCTATATTGGTGTCTTTATCCTAGTATTTTTAGAGTATGTTATACACCCTTTCCCATCAGAAATCATCTTAACTTTTGCAGGTTTTATGACTTCTCAATCAAATTTAAATATTTTCATCGTATGTTTAATTACAGTAATTGCAGCAGTACTTGGCGCACTTGTGTTATACAGTATCGGAGCCTTTATAGGTGAAGAACGATTATATAAATTTGTAGATAAACGTGGAAAATATATAGGTATCAAAACTCAAGATTTAGATAAAACTATTAAATGGTTAGAAAAATATGGACATTGGGCAATCTTCATTGGCAGATTTATACCAATCGTCAGAACATTAATATCTTTACCAGCTGGAATTACTAAAATGAACTTACCAGCCTTTATATTATTAACAGCAATCGGAACTGGTATGTGGAACATTTTTCTTATAATGTTAGGTAAAACTTTAGGAAGCCATTGGCATGAAATTTTACTTTATGTAGGCATGTACTCTAAAGTGTTTATTATTGTTATAGCAATAGCTGCACTTTATGTGATTTATTTATGGTATAAGAGAATTAAAACAACACGTGCTAATTAAATAATAAAAAAAGAGCAGAATTTCATTTTTACAATGAATTTCTGCTCTTTTTAATTTTTTAAGACATTCATGTCCAGACTCTTTTTTTACTTGTGGTTTATCGTTAATGACACTCTAACTAAATTCCATAATAACGAACTATATTTTCTATAAACTAAATATCTTGGTTCCCAATCTGGAGCGAATTTTTGTTTATAGTTTCGTAATCCTTGAAAGCTATATAAACTGTTCATATTCTCGAATACTTTTGCAGCAAATTTCTCTCTTAAATAAGCATGTTTATTGAGTCCAACATTCGACAGTGTAGCCATTCCCATATTAAACTGTTTGTATCCTTCTTCTTTTGCCCACAACAACATATGGATATATAAAGCATCCATCATAGAAATATCTATATCTTTATTCCATCTTATTAAATCTATAGAAACAGATTGATTATAATTCGTATACATTAATGTACAAAATCCTACTATTTCATTACTTACGTTTCTAATTACCGCAACCGGTGCTTTATTTAAATAGTCTAAATTAAATGCACCGACTGAGAAATTCATTTCTTTCTTTTCTCCTAACCAACTATCACTAATTGTTTGTAACATTTTAATATCTTCTTCGGAATATGGCGTGTTTATTATTTCAAATTGATAACCTTCTGATTCCAACTTATTATAAGTTGCACGCATTCCACGTTTTTTCTTTCCAGATAAACTGAAAGCATTTAAATCTATCAAGGCTTCTTCTCCTAATTTGAAAAAGACATTTCCATAATCATGATATAAAGATAATAATTTACTTTGTACTTGATAGAAAATGATGTCATACCCTAAGAAATACATTTGATCATAAAAGTCATTTAATGTTTCATTGAATTTATCTTTATTACCTATTGGGTCTCCAAGTACAATCACTGTATTCATAGTATAGCGATACATAATAAATACATCTTCATCTTTATTTACAAAAAATGATTTATCTCCCGTAAATGCTAAATGACTTACGTAAGATCCTTCATGATTATTGATTATATTGTTTATTGTTTCATAACTTGAATTTGTTGATAAAGATTTCTGATATTTTTTGGAAAGCATAAATGTGATGCATACACCAATTAAACATAAAATTGCAAGCACAATCCAAAACATCGTAAACACTGCATATTTATCAAATTTAGTAACTTCATGTGGATATAAATTTAAATAATTCACCGAAACGATTCGATTAAATATAAACATAGTAAAAATAAGGACACCACTTAAAACAATTTTGATAGGTGTCATATTTTTCTTTACGACAATAGCTTTTTTATACCCAATAAATAGCAATACAAGCAAAATGGCTAACCATAAAAAGGCAATAATGGTACTATTTGATAATATACATACAATCAACATTACAATAACAGAAATAATGCTCATTAACGTAGATCTCATAGTTCCTGACATCACACCTTTTGCACATATAAGCAACATTAGTGTCGATGCTGTATGCAACGCTAATATAATTGAATAAAACATGTAATGATGAGAATAAATCGCATCATACAATATTAGTATATGATTAAAATATAATACAAAACCTGTAATGCCTGAAAGTAAGCCTAATGATATTGAAGGGATTTTCGCCAAAAAATCACTCTGCACAGATTTAATAAACAATGTTGTATCCATAGCAGGTGTATAAAATTTACTTTCTTCGATATATTTTTTAGCTATGCCACCAAACTCAATTGTTGATAGTCCTAGTGCAATTATAAACGGGAAGAAATAGTAAGCTACTCTATACAACAGCAATGCTAGTAATACTTGTTCTTCTGGCACGCCTAGTGATTTAATACCGAGTAAAATAACTAAGTCAAAAGCACCAAATCCACCTGGTATCATACTAATTAATCCAGATAATGCTGCAATTACAAATATTCCAACTAAATGAGCATAATCAATATTTATATGAAGTGCTTTTAAAATAATAAATAATAGAAAACTTGCAGCTAACCACTCTAAAGCTGATACTATTGTAAACTTTACCCCAAGAAATCTATCTCTTCTAATCGATGGTTTTAAAAAAGAAAATATAATAAACAATGGTAAAAATAAACTGCCTATATATAATACAATTTTTGCCCAATATATATTTGCCAATAAAGTATCAGCATTAAAAATACCTAATACAATTAACACACATAGCAAGCTTAACCCACTAAGCATTGATAATAGTAATAATGAAACGCTTTTAATTAATTCTTGTTTATCATTTACATCATTTCGATAAGAATAGATCCTTAAACCAGCTCCAATTAACCCACCAAATCCTAATATGCTATTAAATGTGTTAATAATGTAGCTTATAGATAAAATTTTGTGTATAGGCAAACTAATTTTTAATGATTGCTTTAACATAATGTCATATAAGGATAATACTGAGACTGAAAGTACGCCTAACAATATAATACCTACAAAATATGCTGTATTCATTTCTCTAAATAATACTATTGTTTTTTTAAAGTCTATTTTTCCAATTTCGTTATGTAAAACATATATAACAACACATAATATCGTACAAATAAACAAA
>NZ_RXWZ01000233.1:4627-4906 GCF_003970575.1 Mammaliicoccus fleurettii | reverse complement strand
TATATCAACCTTCTCTTACTTTATTCTCCCAAATAATACCATATAATGACATAAAATAGAATTTTTTTCATCGTTAAGCGTTTATTAAAATAAAAATTAATAAATAAAAAAACTGCCTCAAAGCTGTACTTTGTAGGCAGTTTTAAAATTAATTTGAATTTTATTGTTCTCTATCAGGTAAAACTTCATCATCATTAAATTCGTATGGACCTGAGTCATCTTGATAATATTTATTATATCTACGTTTAAATAATGTAAATACATGTGATACAGCTACTT
>NZ_RXWZ01000233.1:0-4561 GCF_003970575.1 Mammaliicoccus fleurettii | reverse complement strand
TAATGGATGAATTTGCATTGTTTTACCCATAATATTTGGTGAAATAAAGTGACCTTCTAAAAATTGTACAGCTGCCCATACTATAGCAAGCTTTAACAGCATAAATGGTGAATCAATAGCTGCTAATACAATTGCAGGACTTATGGCAATCATTGGTCCTAAATAAGGTACTACGCTCGTAACAGCAGCAATACTTGCAAGTGTTAAAGCATATTCCAGACCAATGATTGAATAACCAATAAATAATAATACACCAATACAGAATGCAACTATCATTTGACCTTGAATATATGAACCTACTTGTACATTCATTTTATCAATTAAATCATGTGTATCTTTTCTAAATTTTGGTGGCATAATACTAATAAAATAGTTTCTAAATTTTCCACCATCTTTAAGTAAGAAGAACAAGACAAATGGGAATGTAATAATGATCACAACTACATGTGTAATCGTAGATACAAATGATTGAAACTTATTACCAAAATCTCCTAATGAGTTAGATATTTTTTTAGGAATATCACTAAAGTTTTGTTGTACCCAAGTTTGAGCTTGAGCATAATAATCAGCTACAAAAGAATTTTGAGAAAGTTTTTGAATCCTATTACTAAATTCTTGTACATATGATGGAAAATTTTTCGAAAAACTTTCAACTTGATTTTGAACTACAGGAATCAATAAAGTCACAACAAGTGTTAACGCTCCTATAATAGCAAGTAATAAAATGATAATACCCCATAATCTTGAGATATTAAATTTTTCCATAAAATTAATAATTGGGTTAAATAAATAAAACGCAACAAATGCAACAATAATTGGGCCAACTAAAGTTGTTGTAATTGTTACTAAAGGTTCAAAAATGAACGATACGTTTTGAAAAATAAATATCGTTAAACCTATCAAGATCAATAATCCTAAAATAAAATATATATCTCTACCGCCAAAAAACTTCATAAATCTAGAGATTTTATTATGAGAATTATTGGATTTTGTTTCTCTTTCCAAAAAAAGCCCTCCTTCTAAAAGTTTATAATCCATTATACCCTAATCGTATTACTTTAAAAACTAAAAACTTACAAATATAGTTTACATAATATAATTATATTTGTTTTATCTAAAAATAGTTATTTCTACCGATTTTGTAAAGTGCTGACGCCTGAGGGAATAGTATGCGTGAGAGACTACAGGCTCGAGCCATACCCCTAGGCAAGCATGCACATACAAAATCGTAAGATTTAAAAAATAAATACTGCTAACGATTTTGTAAGTGCTGACGCCCGAGGGAATAGTATGCGTGAGAGACTACAGGCTCGAGCCATACCCCTAGGCAAGCATGCACATACAAAATCGTGGAATTTTATAAAAAAAATAAGCATATCACTGTAAACTTTAAAAATCAGTTACGTGATATGCTTATTTATTTTGAGTTAGGACTTATATCCCAATCACATTTTAAAAATTCATTTAAACTTATTTAACGACTAAAATTTTATCGCCTTGTTCAACTTTACCAGTAACTAATGTTTCTAAAGTTGAGTCATTTAAGTTTGTAATAACAATAGGAGTAACTGTACTATCTGCATTTTCTTTAATGAAGTCTAAATCCACTTTCATTAAAGCTTGTCCCTTAACAATGTCAGTATCAGCTTCTGCTAAAATTTCAAAACCTTTACCTTCAAGCTTAACTGTTTCTAATCCGAAGTGAATTAATAATTCAACACCTTCATTAGATTCTAAGCCGATTGCATGTTTTGTAGGGAATGTCATTTTCAATTTACCATCAAATGGAGCAACTACTTCTCCAGTTTCTGGCATAATTGCAATACCATCACCCATCATTTTTTCAGAGAACACTTTATCTGGTACTTCAGAAATATTAATCACTTCACCTTTAATTGGAGAATAGATTGTAGCGCCACCTTCAGCAAGAATTGCAGCACTTTCTGCATCACCATCTTCAGTTACAGTTGTTTCAGTTGGTTTAGAAATTTCTCCAGAAATAATACGTGCCATATCATGTTTAATTTGATCTGACTTAGGACCAAAGATTGCTTGAATATTATTTCCTACTTCAAGTACGCCAGAAGCACCTAAACTTTTTAATTCATTTTTGTTAACTTCTGATTTATTTAATACTTCTACACGAAGTCTCGTAATACAAGCATCTAAATGCTTGATGTTTTCTTTACCACCCATTGCGTCTAAAACATCGAATGGTAATTCTGCTACTGAACTATTACGTGTTTCAGTTTCTTTATCTTCTCTACCAGGTGTTTTTAAATTAAATTTCTTGATAGCGAATGTAAATAAGAAGTAATAAACAAGAGCATATATAATACCTACTGGAATAACTAATAGCGCGTTTGTTCTATCCCAGTTTAATAATCCGTATAATACATAGTCTATAAACCCACCTGAGAATGTCATACCTATTTGAATATGTAACAAGTGCATTACTAAGAATGATGTACCTGCTAAAATTACGTGAATTCCATAAAGTACTGGTGCCACGAATAAGAATGAGAATTCTAAAGGTTCTGTAATACCAGTCAAGAATGATGTTAAACCTGCAGATAGCATTAAGCCACCAACAACTTTTTTACGTTCTGGACGAGCTTGACGATAAATCGCATAAGCTGCTGCTGGTAAACCGAACATCATAAATGGATATTTACCAGTTGTAAATGCACCAGCTGTAAATGGTACACCATCTTTAACTTGTGCCATAAAGATTCTTTGGTCACCACGTACTAACTCGCCAGCAGAGTTAACATAGTTACCGAACTCAAACCAGAATGGTGAATAGAATATATGATGCAATCCGAAAGGTATTAAAGCACGTTCAATAATACCAAAGATAAATGTAGTTAACGCTAAGTTTTTATCCAATAAGAATGTAGATAAATTATTTAATCCATCTTGTATTGGTGGCCAAGCAAATGAAAGAATAATACCTGCCACAATTGCAACAACTGATGTAATAATTGGTACAAATCGTTTACCTGCAAAGAATCCTAAGAAAGGTGGTAAATTAATATTATAATATTTGTTATAGCACCATGCAGCAAGTGCCCCCATTATAATACCACCGAACACACCAGTTTGAAGTGTCGGAATACCTAATACTAATGCATGTGCAGGATCTTTAGCTGTTTGCCCTAAAGTTTTAGCACCTTCAGCATAACTATAGATTTCATCAATTGAGATACCTTTTACAACACCCATGGTAGTATTCATAATCAAATAACCAACAAGAGCTGCTAATGCTGCTACGCCATCTCCTCCTGCTAAACCTAATGCGGTACCGAGTGCGAATAGTAATGGTAAATTATCAAAAATAATTTGACCGGATGACTCCATTACTGAAGCTACCATAACTATAGCATCAGTTTTTAACCAAGGTGCAATTTCAACGAACTGATCATTCTGCATTGCATTCCCGAATGCAAGTAAAATACCCGCTGCTGGTAGAATCGCAACTGGTAACATTAATGCTTTACCAATACGTTGCAATTGACCAAAGAATTTCTTAAACATATTTAATACCCTCCTATTTGTTTAACTTTATAAATTACGGCATGAAAAAAGTCATGAGCAAAGAAACTTACCATATTGGTAAAGTCTATTTGCTCATGCCTGATCGTATCAGTAACACGCAATTTATAAGTTATTATTAAAGTGTTGGATGTGCATTGTTAAATATGCCAATTCAGATTGATAAACTGGTTTCTTTAAGTGTGTTTGCATCATCTTCACTATCTTTACGGATATATTATAGCACATTGGATATTGCGCTTTCAATAGCATTTCGATATTAGTTGCATCTGGTATTCTTTCATCGGCTAAAACTCTTTGTATCGCAAAGTGAAGATGCCTTACAAACCGGCTATAATTAATACTATTTTTATTAACATTAACTTCAAGGCCTTCTTCTATTATAATTATAGCTTTCTGAATAATTTCTTTTATATTGTGAATATCATGTATTGAATGATTAACTTCTGCTGAATGAATATGTAAAGCTATGAAGCCAGCTTCTGATTCAATAAATTGCAAATTTAATTTTTCATTCAACGTTTTAACAGCTTTTTCTGCTATTTGATATTCCCTTGGATAAAGAAGTTCTGTTTCTTTTAAAAATGGATTATGAACATGTATACCTTCTTTAATACGTTTGATTGCAAATATGATATGATCTGTTAATGAAATTAAAGTTTTTTCACTTACACTTCCACCTAATTGTTTATCAATACCATTTACTACTTCTAATACAATATTAAAGATTTGTTCATTTGTGCCATCTAATAATTGCTTGTATTTATTTTTATCATTTTCAGATTCAAGCAAATAAACTTTCTCTATTAAATCTGTATTAATTTCTTCACCTTGTTTTTTACCAAAACTAATCCCCTTACCTACTAATATGACTTCATTATCATAATAGTTAGCAACTAACACATTATTATTTAACGTTTTTTCTATAATGTATTTTCCCATATCTCAAACCTCATTCTGAAGACCTATTACATATTATACAATTGATGATAATATAATGATAGAT
>NZ_RXWZ01000232.1 GCF_003970575.1 Mammaliicoccus fleurettii | reverse complement strand
CGTTGATAGTACTGCTCTAAATTATGATAAATATTTAATTTATAACTATATTGAACTAAATAAAATGATAGAAAAGCTGAATAAATAAATAATATCCCTAGTACAAAAGGCAGAATAAATCCTTCATTTTTAAATATAAATTTCTTCATGAACTTTTTTGTCACCCTTCCTAATCAGTAAATCTAATTTGAGGGTATTTTGATGTAATTGCTGTATATTCAATCTTTCAACATTATTTAGTAATGTAATATTACCTTTACCGTTTATACTTTTAAAAATTTTTGAATTTAATAAAGTGTATTCTGTTGAGTTTTTATTGCGAATACATTTTATCCTCGTGTTTGAATAATCGATGATAACCTTACAATCTTTAATTTCTTCAGATAAATCTTTTCTAAACATGATTAATTCGTAATTAGTATGGTCGATAGCATTATCTTTTAAAGTATAAATACTTTTAATTAATATAGGTATAAGCG
>NZ_RXWZ01000025.1 GCF_003970575.1 Mammaliicoccus fleurettii | reverse complement strand
TGTTAAATTGTTTATATCTGAAATAGTTCATACAGAAGACTCCTTTTTGTTAAAATTATACTATAAATTCAACTTTGCAACAGAACCAGATGTTCGTATAGGTTCTGATAATAGTTAATTATGTTAAGTTGATGAATACTATATATTCATTTGGAATCATTAATTATGACTATAATTCGGAGGTTAGTATACTATGCAAATAAATGAAGTTAAAGGTACTTATAACGCCACGGGCGCTAATATTTATTTTGAATCAAAAGGTAATGGTGAAAATATATTATTAATTCATGCTGGAATTGCAGATTCACGTATGTGGGACAAAGAATTTCATTTATTATCAGAAAAATATCGAGTAGTTAGGGTTGACCTTCCTGGTTTCGGCTTAAGTGATTTTACAGGAGGAAATTATTCTTATAGCAATATTATTAATGAAATACTTATACATCTAAACATCAAACGTACACATATTTTAGCAGCTTCATTTGGTGGAAAAATAGCTATTGATTTTTATTTAGAGAACTCAGAAAAGTGTCTAAGTTTAGCGCTTTTGTCTCCAGCTATAGGTGGATGGGAAGATTCGTCTTTCCTACAAAAATATGAAGAAGAAGAAGAAAAATTATTACAAGAAGGTAAAATAGAAGAAACAGCACAGTTTAACTATAAAACTTGGATATTAAGAAATAGGAGCTCAGAACATATCAATCCAACAGTGAAAAAATTAGTTGTTGATATGCAGATGCAATTTTTAACTAAACCTGAACCAGATTATCCTTACGAGGAAATAGAGCCGGAAGATAATATCTTACAAATAAAAAGTATCCGAATACCTGTATTAGTTATTAATGGTGAATATGACGTTCAAGATTTTCATGATATCTCTGATTTAATGAGTAGAGAACTCCCTTATGTAAAAAAGGTTATAATACCTGATACTACACATTTAGCTAACCTGGAATCTCCAAAACAGTTTTTTAAGTTAATTTCAGAATTCTTTTCTGATAGCTCTAATAATTAATCAATAGAAATGTATAATATATACAATTTAACTGCCTATAACTATAACACTTTATTATGTAAACAATATAATTAGAAATGGAAAGTTGAAAAAATAAAATTAATTAAGATGGGGGATTAAATAAATGGTTCAGAGTGTTGTTATTAAAAAACAAGACTCCTGTAGAATACAGAAATCTCGCTTTAATGAAAATAGCTTAATAAAAAGTTCAACTTTTTGGGTTCACCACATTATGGGGCTTTGTTTATTCCTCTATTATTTCGTCTATATCTTCTATCTCTGTCACATCGATATTATCTTCTTAAATAATAGAATCTAGTCTTTTATGAATCTCATCTTCAGTCCAACCTGTTTCTTTAAGTGGTTTACTAATTTTCATGATTTGTTCTCCTTAGTATGATATTTCACTCGTTTTTAGAAATACTAAATACTTGTCGTTTGAAATTCACTATGGTTTATGAATTAAAAGTATCAAATGTCATTTCATACAAATCTTTATCATCTAAATTAACAAACTCCTCAATATTCACTCTATATGTGATACTATTTTGCTTTTTAGAGATTTGGCTAAAATATTTTATATTTATATACATATTAGTTGTATAGCCATTATTTTTAATTGTATCTTCAAACTCTTCAAACGCCTTTTTATTAATAGGCATTAAATAAAATTTATTACTAGGCAAAATATTTATATGTTTTTCTTGTAAAACTTTATTTTCATCTTCATCTTCATCTAAATAAACTTTTATATCAATATTTTTAGCAGTCCCACCACCTAAATTTTGTAGTTTAAAAGCAGTATTTACATAGTCAGTATCAGATTCAGTTATATTCTTCAATTTCAAACGGTCAGTTTGTTCAATAATAATCTGATCGAAGGCCAAGAATGGTATAAAAGAAATCTTGATTTGTCTTATTTGTACCATTACTGAAACTAAATATAAAATCGCCATAATAAATGTTCCAATTGAACCAATTGCTTGTAAAATATTTAACATTAAATTCCTCCTTATAATAACTTAGTTTTACTTTATCTATATTATACAAGCTATAGTTAATAGTATAAAATAAATGATGTATAATTGCGTTATCATTTTAGTAATTCAGGTTTTAAAAATAGGGAGAGTAAAATTAATGAAGATTATCAATTTTTTTACTTTAACTTTTCCATCTCTTAAATTTATTAGAAGCTATTTTGGTATAAAAAATTAGAACGTTATTTATGATTTTTCTAATCTTTTCTTTGTATGAATTATTTTCGCTTATCTTTAAACAACCTTGAATATACAAGAATTTCTTTACTCTTAAGTGATTTATAAAAAGTGGCAAAAACATTTTACTTGATAAATAGAAAACGGCAGTAAGATAATTTTCAATTCGAAACTATCTTACTGCCGTTTTTTTGGTATTTATGTGCCAGACTCTTTTTTAATATAGATTACTGTGTTTAGTATAACAGTTTATTTACCTTTAACTATAACTTCATCATTTTCAAGTACGATATCTACATGTTTTACTTCCGTATGCTCTAAGTAGTAATCTGTGATTTTGTCGCGTACTTCTTGTTCAACAACACGACGTAACGGACGCGCACCCATTTGTTTATCATAACCTTTGTCAATTAACCAATCTTTGACATCTTGTGTAACGTTCATTGTAATTCCCTTTTTATCTAATGTTTTTTGAACATCTTCTAATAATAAGTTAACGATGTCTTGTAATGCATCTTTATCTAAATGTTCGAATTTAACGATACCATTGAAACGGTTAAGGAATTCAGGGCGGAAGAATTTTTTCATTTCATCCATAATATCATCAAATTCTTCATTGCCGTCACCAAAGCCGGCATTAGAAGTACAAATAATAATTGTATTTTTAAAGTTAATGACATTACCTTGACCATCAGTTAAGTTACCATCATCCATAACTTGTAATAATAAAGTTAAGATTTGTGGATTCGCTTTTTCAATTTCATCAAATAAGATAACTGAATATGGATTACGTCTAACCTTCTCTGTTAATGTGTTTGAATTATCATCATAACCTACATAACCAGCAGTTGTTCCAATCATTTTAGATACAGCTGTTTGATCACTATATTCACTCATATCTAAGCGAATCAATGCCTCTTTGCTACCGAACAAATCAATTGCTAACTGCTTTGCAAGTTCTGTCTTACCTACACCTGTAGGACCTATGAAAAGGAAGCTACCAATTGGACGGTTGCCTTCATCAAATCCAGCACGATTACGACGAATTGCACGAGAAACAAGGTCAACAGCTTTATCTTGACCAATAATTTTATCTTTTAAACGCTTATTGATTTTTTTCAATCTTTCGATATCACTTGCATCCATTTGAGATACAGGAATACCAGTTAAACGTTCTATTGAGTCAGACACGTCTTTTATAGTAGCTTTAGTATTATATTTGCCATTGTTGTTTTCTAATTTATCTTCTAGTTCCTTAATTTCATTTTGGAATTTGTCAGCTTCTTTATACTCTTCATTACTCACGGCTTTACTTTTATCATCTTGTAATTGTGCAATGCGGTTTTCAATTTCTACTTTATCTACTGCAGGACTTTGTGCTGACAAGTGAGCTGCAGTAATATCTAGTACGTCAATAGCTTTATCTGGCAATAAACGTTGTGGAATATATTGAATTGATAAATCTACACAAGCTTTTAATACGTCATCTGGTAATTCAACATGGTGGTGTTCTTCAAATTTTTCACGGATACCTTTTAAAATATTAAAAGTGTCATCAGGACTTGGTTCATTAACAAGTACTTCATTAAAACGACGTGCTAACGCAGCATCTTTTAAAATATTATTCCGATATTCATCTTGTGTAGTTGCACCAATAATTGAAAATTCACCACGGCTTAATGCAGGTTTAATTATATCTGATAACCCTTTACTACCAGAATCACCGCCAGTTGAACCTGAACCAATAATTTGATGAATTTCGTCAAAGAATAATACAACATTTTTCGCTTCTTTAACAGCTTCAACTAATTTTTGGATATTTTCTTCAAAAGCGCCACGATATTGTGTGCCAGCTTCTAAGGAAGAAATATCTACTGAGATGACTTCTTTATCTTTAATAGATGCTGGTACGTTACCTTTAACAATGGCTTGTGCTAAACCTTCAACAATAGCTGTTTTACCTACACCAGCTTCACCAACTAAAATAGGGTTGTTTTTAGTACGTCTACTTAAGACTTCAGCAGTTTCTTGAATTTCTTTATCACGACCAATTACTGGATCTAATAAATCATCACGTGCTTCTTGTGTTAAATTGCGCCCAATTTGTTCCAAATAATTACTTTCATCATTTTGTCCTTGAGTGCTAGATTGTTGAAATGCACGCGCGCTTTGCTCAGCAGAATTTCCGCCTTGTTGTTGCTGTTGTCGTAATTGGGCTAATTGTTCGGGAGAAACCTCTTTACCATTGATATAATATTTTTTATTACCATTATTAACAGATTCTTGCATATCTTGGGATATTTTTCTGAAAATTGAATCAAAATCATCATTGAAAAATCCATTACTCATACATATCACCTCATAAGAAATTTTAGAAATACTTAAGACAACAATTAAATCATGAATGCTTCGAATCAATAATAAATTAATTAATTAGTTCATTTATTATATGTGTAAAGCTAATTCTTTAATGCCAATTGCTAATTAAATTTAAATTCCTACATGTATTATTCCTCTTATAGTGTATTGTTAAACTTATTTAAAAAAATTTACTTTTTATAACTGTCTAGATTAAAGAATCAAAATTGATCATTTTTGATGATGTTTATAATACATTTTTATTGTATGATTTTCTTGTTTTAACTTTTTCCCATTCTATTTTTAAATAGTCGTTAATTAATGATGTGTAATTACTTAATTCACTTTCATGTAATGCTTCATTATTTTTATAGGATTGTTCAATTTTTTGTTTTAGTTCATCCAGAGTACGACATATATCTATATTACTAATTGATTTGTCTAAAGCAGGTACTATGTCATGACTTTCATTTGCCACTAAAACATGCTTGCTTTTAAATATTCCTTTTAACTTTATCTTTCTTTTATTGATTTTATACTTGTTTTTCGGGAATAGATTTTTCATTTCTTCAATAGAAGCAAGTATATTGTACATAGCTTTAGTTCTTTCTATTTTTTTGTTGTTCAATAGTGTACTTTGTTCTTTAATATTTTTCTCTAAATTCGATATTTGAGTTTCATATAACTCTACATTATTATTTTCTTTATTTTTTTCATAAATCAATCCTTCTAATAAAACTCTTCTTATTTCAGATGATTGATCTATATCATGCATTTTTTCATTATAAAAATTTTGTTCACTTATGAAATTATAAAAAGCTTTAATTAAATTAATATTTACTTGTCTCACATTTTGGATCCATTCAATTCTTGAATCTTCTATTTCCGATTTCATTTTTAAAGTGCTATTACTTTTATTACCTATTAAAACCAGTAAGCCACCTACTATTGCAGCTATAACAGTTGGTGTTGCTATAATATTATCCAACATAATTTTTATCCTTTTCTTTAGTTAACATAATAGGTCGTTATCATCATATTGAAATAGTACCTCATTTACGTTTTAACTTCATCATTGCTGATACTATTACAGCTTCTGTATTAATATTTCTTTGATCTATAAAATATTTAAAATCATCTTTTTCTTTATAGAAACTTATTAATTCTTCCTTTTCAAAATTAGTTTTTGCTATCTGATTAAATTTATTTATATTGTCCATATTTTTTAAATCGCCGATTATTTTCTCTTTAACTGATTCAGCAAGATTATGTTGTTTTGCAGTAGCAAATTTAAACGAGTTTTTGTTCATATCCAAACCTCCATTTTACACAAATGTAAAATACACATGTGTAAATTACATTTGTGTATCTTACACGTATCAAATAGCAATATCAAAATCAAATAATGATAATTGTTTTGTGTCGGTTTCTACCACAGATACAATTTCTATTTCAAAATTTCTATTTTGCTTCTTATTAATTATCCATAATTCTAATGTTTCATTTGTTTCATATGGAACATTGATAAATTCACAAAACCATTCAACGTAATTTTCAATCACTTTAAACGCCTCCTATTGATTTATAGGCATTTATAAATTATTCTAATGTTGTAAGTATTTTTATAAATGCTTTAGTCGTAGGGTCTGCCAAGAATACCTACGGCTTTTTTCTTTGTGTTAATTACATTTGTGTAAGTTACACATTATTTTTTGTTTTTTACTCGTCTTAACTTTTGTTCATTTTCTTCTTTTTCTTGCTCTCTTATTTCTTGTTTTTCACTATCAGAATAATCTTCAATGAATTTCTCTAAAGCTGCTTCCAAAACGTCATTTAAATTATCATATAGACCAATTTTTTTTAGTGCTACAGCCTTACTATGAATAGTACCTTTCACTCTTAAACTATGCGTAGGTAAAACACTATATCTTTCAGAAGTATCTAACATTGTATTTTCGTAATTGTTAGTTCTATTTCTTTTTTTATTTAACAAGCTATCTTCTTTATTTTCCATTACGATCCCTCATTTTCTCTAATAATTCATCTGCAATATTCTCATACATTGTAAGTACATTTCTATCATGCATATCTTCATTTTGAATACCTATTGCATCCCAAAATTTAACTCTTTCTCTTTGCATCACTTTATTTTCAAATACATAGTTTCCATACACATGTTTAAGTAGTTTTATAATAAAGCTATCTATCTTACCTTGATTTTTAAACATAACGGGTAAAATTCCAACTATATCAAAATCATTATCATGTAAATCTCGAAAATCAGATAAATGACTTATAAGTTTTTCTACTGCATTAAAACTTCTTACATGAGTTTGTACAACAATCAAACTATAATCACATGAATAAATTCCACTATTAGCAAAATCAGATAATGTAGGTGGTGTATCTATTAATATAAAATCATAATCTTCTTTTACTTCTTCTAAGAAGCTATCAAAGTATTTTGCACCATCAATTCTATTGAGTTTTAAATCTTCTAATAAATATGGATAACCAATCATATTAAAATCTGATGGTACTATTGATAAATTATTACTCAATTCTATTATTGATTCATTTAAATGTTTTTGTTCTTTCAACGTATGGTACAAATCGTTTTCATTTATATCTGTTGATTTTCTTAAAAGTAAATCTAGTATTTCATCTTCTTTTTCATCTAAAATACTTTCAATATTATTAGAATTCATTATCTCATTTAATAAACTATTATTGTTTTCTTTAAATGTTTTTAATAATAGATCAGTAACATCTGCTTGAGGGTCTAAATCAACAACTAATACTTTTTTCTTTTTAATTTCAGATAATACATAAGCAATTCCAGCAGTTGATGATGTTTTTGATACTCCACCTTTAAAGTTATTTATTGATATTACTTCTGTCATAATACTATCCCTCCTTTTGAATATAGTTATATCATATCACACATGTGTAAATTACACAAATGTAAATTATACATGTGTAAATTACATTTGTGTAATTTACATTTATAGTATATACTATAAGCAATAAATAAATATTCACTAGCAGGGGAGGAGTTTATATGAATATAGAACCTATTGAAATGATTTCTATTACAATCATATTTGTATTACTCATAAGTCTTGCTACATTCATTATTGATAAAATGAATTGGTGGGGTGGTGTCAAAAAAACACTATTTATTATGTGGAATATCGTTTCAGCAATCTTTATTCTATTAGGAACATTAGTATCTTTGATTTTCATAGTATTTACAACAATGCTTTTTGCAAGCGGGAAAGACTAAATTGGAATTAAGTCTATAAAGAGGGAAAAAAGCAAGTAGATTTAAAAATAAATTTTACAAATAACAACAACATGTTATTATTAATTTATAAGAAATGAAAAAAGAGCAACTACTGGAAATAGTTGCCCTTAGGTAATAAAACGTTTAGCCGACGTTTATTTAATATCAAATTTATACTTGTATTATATAATGAATAACTTCTTAGTGCAAGCACCTAAATCATTAAATAAATGTAAAGCTAAATAAAAGCGTTTTATTACCTCTTACCAAACTAAAATTCGGAAAGAGGTTTTTTATTATGACAATGGAACTTTACAACGTAAATGAGGAATATAGAGAAAAGTTTTATCAAATACCGAAAGTATTTTTTACTAATCCAAAATATATTAAAATATCCAATGATGCGAAAATGGCATGGGGTATTCTTAGAGATCGTTTAGATTTATCAATTAAAAATGGCTGGATTGATTCTAAAACAGGTAATATATTCTTTTATTACAAAAATGAGAACCTGCAAACTATATTAAATTGTAAAAAAGATAAGGTCATTAAAATTAAGAAAGAACTTATTGAAGCCGAATTATTACTACAAGAAAGACAGGGTTTAAATAAAACAAATAAACTTTATTTAGTGAAACCAGAAGTTACAGAAGATGATATTTATAAAATTCAAAAGCAAGAAAACACAGTTGAGAGCAGTAGTGGCAAGGAAGTCGGAAAAACCGAGTTCAAGAAGTCGGAAAAACCGAGTTCAAGAAGTCGGAAAAACCGAGTTCAAGAAGTCGGAAAAACCGAATCTAATGATACTGAATTTAACAATACTGAATTTAGCAATACTGAACTAAATGATATGAATGACTTGAATGATATAGAGTACAAAAATAATATTAGTATTCATTCAAATCATTCAAATCAATTTACACATAATTTTGATGATAAAGATTATAAAGAAATACTACTGCAAGAATTTCCAGAGCAACTAACTAATTATTTATTAAAATATGATTATAGAGATTTAGAAATCATAAAGGCCGTTATTCTTAAAGCAAAAAAATCTTTTAATTCAAATCATGATGATAATTTTTATATGCTAGAACATATTGAAGATGAAATATTAATTTCTTTAAAAAGACTTAAAAAAGCTATCCATGATAGGGGAGTTAAAGGCCAAAAAGAAACAATCAAGTCAATGCAAGGATATTTAATGCAAACGATTTTAACTGAACTTGAAGAATTACATTCAGCAGATATGAGAAGAAAGAATATGTCGGACAATAAGGTTCTGTTGCAAAGTTGAATTTATAGTATAATTTTAACAAAAAGGAGTCTTCTGTATGAACTATTTCAGATATAAACAATTTAACAAGG
>NZ_RXWZ01000231.1 GCF_003970575.1 Mammaliicoccus fleurettii | reverse complement strand
AAATATTAACTTTATTTGCGGAAATTTCGATGCTATTTAAATCTATTTTAGAAGGAAAGGTTTTTAAAAATTCATTTTGAAAATCTAAATTCAAGTCTTTATATGATTTAAATTGGTGAAACTTCTTATTTTCTAATATTACCTGATAGTTAAGTAAATAGTCTCTCATCATTTCAAGCATTTGATTAGCATGTATTACATCTTTTCTGTTCAAAGCAATATGAAGTTTTCTTTTTGCATACATAAAGTCGAAAATATCTTCTTCTTCTAAAACCTTTTCTGTCATATTATGAATATAGTTTTTATTTTCTTGATTCATTTTATTATATATTTCTCCATGCTTATCATATTCTATTTTCCATAAAGGTGATTTTACGCTTAATAAATCTATAGGAAGTAATGAAGAATTAATCTCTAGACCATTTTCAAAGAATGGTGTTATCAAATAAATATTGTCTCTTAATTGTAAATCTTTAATATAAAAGGCACCTAGTTCAGTGTAAATATTTTTTAATTTATTTTTCATGTCTATTAAATCGCCATTATAAGCAATCATCATATCCAAATCAGAATATTTATCATTATATCCTTGAACACCTGAACCTATTTGAATGATTCCATCAACATTTTCATTTACTAAACTGTCTATAATTATATTTCTAATATTTTCTCTGTCTAATGCACTATACATTTGTACCCCCTACTTTCTTTAAATTTGATACATTATTATTAATTAATCTGATTTACACTCTTCATCTTCTCACTCCTGTTTTTTAGTTTTATTTGTGATAAGCTTCTGCTTATCGGTAGATGATGCGGTTTTTTCTCATTCCTCAATCCCATAGATCCACAAGAACAAATTACATAGACAATTATATATATAGATGATAATCTATATAACGTAAGGGAGGTATGGCTATGTCTTATCAAGAACTAGCATCAATATTAAAAGTTTTATCTGATCCAAGCAGATTAGAAATAATAGATTTACTTTCATGTGGTGAACTATGTGCTTGTGATTTACTGGAACATTTTCAATTTTCACAGCCAACGCTAAGTCATCATATGAAGTCATTAGTCGATAAGCAATTAGTTTTTTCACGAAAAGAAGGTAATAAACATATGTATCGACTTAATCATGAAATTTTAGATGATGTTAATCACAATTTAAATCTTATTAATACATCTAATGAACGATGTGTATGTAAAAGTATGAAATCAGGTGAGTGTTGATGACAATATTAGCAATTGTGATTTTTCTTTTAACTTTACTCTTTGTGATATGGCAACCGAAAGGTTTAGATATTGGTATTACAGCTTTAATTGGAGCTGTCGTTGCTATCATTACGGGAGTCGTAAGTTTTTCTGATGTATTAGAAGTAACAGGTATTGTTTGGAATGCTACCTTAACATTTGTAGCTGTTATTCTTATTTCATTAATATTAGATGAAATTGGATTTTTCGAATGGTCTGCGATACATATGGTTAAGGCTTCAAACGGTAATGGATTAAAAATGTTTGTTTTCATCATGATATTAGGGGCAATTGTAGCAGCATTTTTCGCAAATGATGGTGCAGCTTTAATCTTAACTCCTATTGTATTAGCAATGGTAAGAAATCTAGGTTTTAATAAAAAAGTGATTTTTCCTTTTATTATTGCTAGTGGTTTTATTGCTGATACTACATCACTACCTTTAATTGTAAGTAACTTAGTTAATATCGTTTCTGCAGATTACTTCGATATTGGATTTATTGAATATTTTAGTCGCATGATTATTCCCAACATATTCTCTCTGATTGCTAGTATTCTCGTTTTATGGTTATATTTCAGAAAATCTATACCTAAAACGTTCAATACAGAAAATCTTTCAGACCCTAAAAATGTAATCAAAGATCCTAAATTATTTAAGCTTTCATGGATTGTATTAGCAATACTACTTGTGGGATATCTTGTTAGTGAGTTTATACAAATACCTGTATCAATCATTGCTGGTATCATTGCTCTTATCTTTGTAATATTAGCTCGTAAATCTAAAGCAGTTCATACAAAACAAGTCATTAAAGGCGCACCATGGAATATTGTTGTATTCTCTATTGGTATGTACCTTGTTGTGTTTGGACTAAAAAATGTAGGTATTACAACTATTCTTGGGGATATCCTAACAAATATTTCAAGTTATGGGTTATTCAGCAGTATCATGGGTATGGGCTTTATAGCTGCTTTCTTATCTTCAATTATGAACAACATGCCAACTGTTTTAATAGATGCAATAGCGATTGGTCAATCCAGTACTACAGGTATATTAAAAGAAGGTATGATTTATGCAAATGTCATAGGTTCTGATTTAGGACCTAAAATAACACCGATTGGTTCTTTAGCAACATTATTGTGGCTACATGTCTTAACACAAAAAGGTGTGAAGATTTCGTGGGGAACATACTTTAAAACTGGAATTATCATTACTATTCCAGTCCTATTTGTAACACTCTTAGGTTTATACCTTACACTAATCATATTTTAAGAAAAGAGGCTTTAATTATGGATAAGAAAACAATTTATTTTATATGTACAGGAAACTCTTGTCGTAGCCAAATGGCTGAATGTTGGGGAAAGGAAATATTGGGTGAAGATTGGAATGTCTATTCTGCTGGTATTGAAACGCATGGTGTTAATCATAAAGCAATAGAAGCTATGAAAGAAGTAGATATTGATATATCAAACCATACGCCAGACTTGATTGATAATAATATTTTAAAACAATCAGATTTGGTCGTAACGTTATGTAGTGATGCAGACGATAATTGTCCTATTTTACCACCAAACGTTAAAAAAGAGCATTGGGGTTTTGAGGATCCAGCAGGTAAAGAATGGTCAGAATTTCAACGTGTTAGAGACGAGATTAAATTAGCTATAGAAAAGTTTAAATTGAGATAATAATAAACACCTCTTATTAACTAAATAAGGGGTGTTTTGCCATTTAAAAAACAAAATTTGTGCCATATAACTCCAAAAATGACAGCCGAACAAAAACTTACAGGTGAGGAAATCGCAAAAAAACAGGGAGTGTAAAATAAACTGTGTAAGTAGAGAACGTACGACTCTACTTCACAGTTTATTTTTTATATAATCTAGCGCGCTATCGCTTACTATATTCGTAAAAAGTGTTGGTTAAAACTTGAGCTGACCCCAATTTGTGGGAATAAAATAAAAACACTTTCGTTGAATTCATATTAAAATGAATTTATACGGAGGTGTTTTTTCTATGAAAAGAGTCGCATATTCAGTAGAAACTAAAAACAAAGTAATCGAAATGAAAATCAAGGGATGTAGCATAAGAGAGATAATGGATCAATTAAACATTAGAAGCAAAACCCAAGTGGATATGATATGCTCCCTGTTAAGTAAACACTTAAATAGTGAAAACTTAGCAGGGAGTTTTATTATGACTAGAAATATTAAAATAGATATC
>NZ_RXWZ01000230.1:28051-49752 GCF_003970575.1 Mammaliicoccus fleurettii | reverse complement strand
ATCCTCTTTTCTATCTTGATTCAATTTTATCGATTTCGAGTGAATCCACTATATAAAAACCTATTACTAAACTTACAACATCTAATAGGATAATCACTTCATCATTAAAGAAGCCTTTATAAACAGAAACACCAATTATTATACTGGATACGAGTAATCCAATCCATTTATTTTGAGCAATTTGTGTAAAAATAATAACCATTAAACAAGGGAGAAACAAAGCTAGAATCGGCCAAATCATTCAACTCACTAACTCCTTTTTGTTTCACGTTTTTCAAGAATTGTCATTGTTATTTCTCTTAATTCCGAACGTGGAATAAATTTTTCTTGTAGCATATCAGGTATAATATGCTGTATAAAATCTTGTACAGATGACAAATGATCAAATTGCATAATCGTTTCTAATGAACTTTCATATATTTCAAAGAATAATGGTTCTGGGTTTCTTTTTTGTATCTCACCGAAAGATTCATATAATAAGTCGATTTTATCTGCAACACTAAGTATTTGCCCTTCTATACTATCATCCTTGCCTTCTTGCAATCTATGTCTATATATATCTTGATACTGCTCTGGAAATTCTTCAGTTATAAATTTATCTATCATTTCTTCCTCAACTTGAGAAAATAATTTTTTAATTTCATAAGAGGCATATTTAACAGGCGTTTTGATATCACCAGTAAATATTTCAGGATAGTCATGGTTCAATGCTTTTTCGTATACAAGCTTCCAGTCTATTTCTTGACCATTTTGTTCTTCAACTGTCGCCAAATATTGGGCGATTTTTGTTACTTTAAACGAGTGAGCTGCAACGTTATGGTCTTGATATTTAAATTTACCTGGACATCTCACTAATTTTTCCAAGTCAGATAAACTTTTAAAATATTGATGTACCCCCATTAATTTTCCTCCTTAACTTGTGTAACTAAGTTGTTCAGTGTCTTCTCAGATAATTCACCTAAATACACTTTTTTTATTTTGCCATTTTTATCTACGAATAATGTCGTAGGGATATTATATGATTTAAATTTCTTAAGAAAATCATCTTCTGCAATATAAACATTATAGTTTACATTTACATCATTAATTAATTGTTCAGCTGATTTACGTTTATCTTTTACGTTTAAACCAATCAGCTCGACACCATTTTCTTTATTTTTTGCATATTTAACAAGTTCAGGCATTTCTCTTTTACAAGGATCACACCAAGAAGCAAACAAATTAATAATAGTTATATCATTTTTAGAAGTAACTTCTTTTAAATTTGTAGCCTTTTGCGTTGTAAATTTCTTAACTGTTTCATCATTTACATTTAAACCTGTTGCAGGATGACTGTTTTGAAATGACTTCTTCCCTTGTTGTTCTTTAAACTGTTCTTTAGTTTGAAACTTATTAATATCAAGTACTTTATATACACTAATACCGATTAAGCTTATTAAAAATAATACTAGTATGATTTTTAACCATTTTTTCATGTTTTCAAACCTCAATACACTTATTTACGTTTATTATATCAACTATAGTTATAAAAAAAAGCAAATAGTTAAAATTCTTACATAGAATTAACTACTTGCTTGAAATATGATCTAATTTTAAAACCTAATGAATATAGTTATAAGCTCCTGCTGCTGATGCTGAAATTGTACGTGAAGACACAATACCAACACCTTGATAATTCATTTCAGAAACTTGGATAGATCCATCAGAATTCACTTTGTCAACATATGCAACGTGACCATATCCTCCAGCAGTTGACTGTAATATAGCCCCTGCAGATGGGTTATTATTTACAGTATAACCTGATTGAGCTGCTGCATTCGCCCAGTTATTTGCATTTCCCCAAGTGTTTCCAATATCAGGACGTTTACTAAATGCATAATAAGTACATTGACCTGAAGTATACAAGTTATTACCTCCACCTGAAGATGGTCTGCTGTATGATACTGGTTGTGTTTGTTGTGCTGGTTGTGCATCTTGTGTTGCTTGAGCATGTTGTGTTTGATGTGCAGTTTGAGTTGAGTTATTTGAATTAAACGTTGGTACTTCATAAGCATGTGCATCTTCACTATTAAATACATTTTCATTTGAAGTTTGTTCAGATACATTTCTCAAGACAGTTTCTTCTTGTGATGATGCCTCTGGTGCATGAATTGTTAAACTAGTAGGTTGAGCTGTCGCTTCTGAACCTTCTTGAGCTACTGATAATTTCTCTCCAACAATAATCAAATCAGAAGTCAAATTGTTCCATTCTTTTAATTCTGTAACAGATACATCAAATTTCTCAGCTATTGTATTAAGTGTATCGCCTTCTTGAATTGTATATATATTATCTTCTAACACTTTTAAGTTTTGTCCGACTGTAACATCGCCTGTGATATTGTTTAATGATTTAAGTTCTGAAATTGAAGTCCCGTATTCCTGTGCAATTGTTTCTAAAGTTTCTCCATCTTTAACTTTAATATCCGATGCAAATGCAGTAGTATTTGATAATGTAGTTAAAGCTGTGACTGACGCTAAAGTAATGAATGTCTTCTTCATGATGACATATCCTCCCGAGTTTTATATAATTTAATTTATATTTTTATTTTATAGGGTTACCCCCAACTAATACTGGAAATAATATATCATATAATCGAACCTCATTTTTCTTTGTTACAAATTCGTAATATAAACGTTACTGTCTGATAATTTTTCAGAAAAAATTGTTACTAAAGACTGTCATGAAAGTATTTAAAAGCGCACCATTAATTGTATTTTTACAATTGATGGTGCGCTTTTTTACTCTATTTATACATTTGAAAAGGTGATGATATTTATCTAAAAATTTTCCATTTCATATAAATAACACATCTAATATATTATTTATAAGGTTTAAATGAGTTGTATTATTTTTGTTCTGCCAACCATTTTGCTACTTCTTTAGCTTCTTTCTCATCTACAACTTTGCTCGGCATACTACCTTTACCTTCATTAATTATCTTTTCGATATCTGCTTCTGACATTTTAGCCCCAACTTTTTTTAATGAAGGACCAGAAGCACCATCAAGATCTTTACCATGACATCCAACACAAGAATTATTTTTAAAAATCTTTTCCCCTTTTGAACTATATTCCTCCGTCTTACTATCATCGTTTGATTGACCACAACCAGCAAAGATTAACGATGATAATGCCAATACAGAAATCATGCCCATTTTGATTTTCATGTATAACACTCCATTCAATATATTATCAAATATATTTTATCATGAAATTTAGTAATTAGGTATCCTTTTGTGCAAGAATTCACAATCAAAATCATGCATATATACGACACACCGCTCAATCCAGTCAGCTACTGCCAATACAATGAGTAGAGGCTGAGACAATTAAATTGTCCCAGCCTCATTCAACTCAATATTACTTTTCATCAATTTGACTTCTTAAATATGCATCAATGAAAGGTTCTATATCTCCATCCATCACTGCATTAGTGTTACCAGTTTCTTCATTAGTTCTATGATCTTTAACCATAGCGTATGGGTGGAATACGTATGAACGTATTTGACTGCCCCATCCAATTTCTTTTTGCTCCCCTCTAATTTCATCAAGGGCTGCAGCTTGTTCTTCAAGTTCTTTTTGGTAAAGTTTAGCTTTCAACATTTTCATCGCTTGTTCTCTATTTTTAATTTGAGATCTTTCGTTTTGACAAGTTACGACTATTCCTGTTGGTTGGTGTGTGATACGTACTGCAGAGTCAGTAGTGTTTACGTGCTGTCCACCTGCTCCTGATGCTCTATACGTATCAACTGTAATATCTTCAGAATTAACTTCAATTTCAATTTTTTCATTATTAAATTCAGGCGTAACATCACATGAAACGAAAGATGTATGTCTTCTTCCAGATGAATCAAATGGAGAAATTCTCACTAATCTATGAACACCTTTTTCAGCTTTTAAGTAGCCATATGCGTTATGTCCTTTAATTAGAATTGTAACACTCTTAATTCCAGCTTCATCGCCTGATTGGTAGTCTAATGTTTCAACTTTGAATCCTTTTTGTTCAGCAAATCGTTGATACATCCGAAGTAACATGGATCCCCAATCTTGTGATTCAGTTCCACCAGCTCCAGGATGTAGCTCTAAAATCGCATTATTTTCATCATGTTCTCCATTAAGCAATAATTTTAATTCAAATTGATCGATGTCTGATTTTAATGTTTTTAAATCTTGCTCTAAAATTTCATGCATATCTTCATCATATTCTTCTTGAAGAAGTTCAACAGTAGTTAATAAATCATCCGTTTGTTGTTCTAATTTATGATAATCTCCTACTACTGATTTTAAAGCATTATTTTTATTAATAATATCTTGCGCCTTATTTTGATCGTCCCAAAAGCTCGGATCAACCATCATCTCTTCATATTCTTGAATGTTCGTCTCTTTATTTTCTAAGTCAAAGAGACCCCCTGATATTCATTAATTTTTCATTGTTTTTATTTAAAGTTTGTCTAATTTCCGTTAATTCCATAAGTTTACTCCTTTATGCTTGGCCGTGACAGTTTTTATATTTTTTTCCGCTTCCACATGGACACGGATCATTACGACCTACTTGTTCATCTTTAACGATAGGTTTAGGTTTGACTTTTTCTTTACCATCATTGGCACCTACGTGTTTAGCTTCGCCTATTTCAACTTGTTCACGTTCAACTTGTTCTCCGCGATCAATTGTTGACTTAAGAATATATTTACTTACTTCATCTTCAATTTCGTTCAACATCGTTTCAAATAAATCTAATCCTTCGTTTTGATATTCACGAAGTGGATTGATTTGGCCATAAGATCTTAAATGAATACCTGTACGTAATTGGTCCATCGTATCGATATGGTCTGTCCATTTACGGTCAATTGTTCTTAAAACAATCATGCGTTCAAATTCAGACATTTGGTCACCAAAGTCTTCTTGTTGTGCATCATATTGAGCCTTAATTTTTTCAAGAACAATTTCAATGATATCTTCATAATCTCTACCACGAATATCATCTGCTTTAATTGAATCTTGTTGTAAATAAGAATCATCGATAAATTGTACGAGTGCATCATAATCAATTTCTTCTTCATTATTTGATAAATGATAATTAACGCCACGTTCTAGAGATGATTTAATCATATCTTTCACAATATCTTGTACGTCTTCTTTTTCAATTATATCGTTACGTTCACCATAAATGATTTCACGTTGTTTTCTTAATACATCATCATATTCTAATAGTCGTTTACGAGCATCAAAGTTATTACCTTCAACACGTTTTTGAGCTGATTCAACTGCTCTAGAAACCATTTTAGATTCGATAGGTGTATCATCATTCATTCCTAATTTACCCATTAGTGATTGCATACGTTCAGAACCGAATCTGACCATTAATTCATCTTGTAGTGATAGGTAGAATCTACTTCGCCCAACGTCACCTTGACGACCAGAACGACCTCTTAGCTGATCATCGATACGTCTTGATTCATGTCGTTCTGTACCGATTACTGCTAGTCCACCTAATTCAACAACACCGTCTCCAAGTTTGATGTCTGTACCACGACCAGCCATGTTTGTTGCGATTGTAACTGCACCTTTTTGACCAGCATTTAAAATGATGTCTGCTTCACGTTCATGGTTTTTAGCATTCAATACATTATGCCTAACGCCTTTTTTCTTCAATAGTTGTGAAATATACTCACTTGTTTCTACAGCCACAGTACCTAATAATACAGGCTGTCCTTTTTTGTAAAATTCAATAACGTCATTAACAACAGCATCGAATTTACCTTTTTGAGATGAAAAAATTAAATCCGCTTCATCTAGACGTTGGATCGGTCTATTTGTAGGTATTTGTGTAACTGTCATATTATAAATATTTCTAAATTCTTCTTCTTCCGTCTTAGCTGTACCAGTCATACCAGACAACTTATTGTACATTCTAAAGAAGTTTTGGAATGTAATAGAAGCCATTGTTTTAGATTCATTTTGAATTTCTAAACCTTCTTTAGCTTCAATTGCTTGGTGTAAACCGTCTGAGAATCGACGTCCAGGCATTGTACGACCAGTAAATTGGTCAACAATCATAATTTCGCCATCTTCAACAACATAATCTTTATCTTTAAACATCGTTCTGTTTGCTTTTAAAGCTATATTAATATGATGCATTAAGTTCACATTTTTAACGTCGAATAAATTATCTATTTTAAACATGCGTTCTGCTTTATCAATACCTTGCTCAGTTAATGTGATTGCTTTAGTCTTTTCATCATAAGTAAAGTCATCATCATCTTTAAGCATTTTTACAAACACGTTTGTTTGAGTATATAAAGTTGTTGATTTTTCAGCTTCACCAGAAATGATAAGTGGCGTTCTCGCTTCATCGATTAAAATTGAATCGACCTCATCAATGATTGCAAAGTTTAATGGTCTCATAACGCGGTCTTTTTTATAAGTAACCATGTTGTCTCTTAAATAATCGAACCCAAGCTCATTATTTGTACTATACGTAATATCTGATGCGTATGCTTCACGCTTTTGATCTGTATTCATTGAATTTAAATTCAGACCTACAGATAGTCCTAAGAAATTGTATAGTTGTGCCATTTCTTCACTTTGTGAACTTGATAAATATTCATTGACAGTAACAACATGAACACCTCTACCTGTTAATGCATTTAAATAAACAGGCATAGTTGCTGTTAATGTCTTACCTTCACCAGTTTTCATTTCAGAAATATCGCCACGATGAATCGCAATACCACCCATAATTTGCACTTTAAATGGTGTCATTTTGAATACTCTTGTAGACGCTTCTCTAACAATTGCATATGCTTCTGGTAGTAATTTTTCTAAATACTTTTCTTGCTTTTTATAATCTTCTATTTCAGCTAATTCTTTTTTAAATTGTTCTGTCTTTTCTCTTAATTGCTCATCTGTTAACTTAGCAATTTCATCTTCAAAATTAATGACTTGATTTGCTAACTTCTCGAGTGATTTTACTACTCGTTTATTACCATCAGCTATTTTTGATAAAAAACCCATTTTGTTCTCTCCTTCAACTAGGAAACTAGTAATCTTACAACAATATATCATAACACTTTTATATCACTTTTTATACTATTTAAGATTACCACCTCTGTAAATGAAAAGCTATTAATAGACAAAGAAACTGATGCAGAAATTCTGCACCAGTCCTTGTGTTCTTACTTTATTGTATAGAAGTTTCAATTAATCCATATTTTCCATCTTTACGTTTATAAACAATACTTGTTTCATCTGTTTCTGCATCTGTGAAAATGTAAAAATCATGTCCTAATAAATTCATTTGTAATACTGCTTCTTCAGAATCCATAGGTTTTAACGCAAATTGTTTAGAACGGATAATTTCAATTTCATTATCACTATCGTTATCTTCACTTTCTTCTAGTGATGATGCATCTACACTTGTTGCAAATACATCTTTATCTCGCCCTTTATCGCGATACTTTCTGTTGACCTTTGTTTTGTACTTACGCACTTGTCTTTCAAGTTTGTTTGTTATCAAGTCGATTCCAGCATATAAATCTTCATGTCTTTCCTCAGCTCTTAAAGTAACATCTTTCAACGGAATAGTTACTTCAACTTTACTGCGAGAATCCTGATAAGTTTTAATTTTAACATGAGCTATTGCCTCTGGGACATTAGTAAAGTATCTTTCAAGTTTACTTACTTTGTCCTCAATATAATTTCTTATCGGATCAGTCACTGTGATGTTTTCACCATGAATTTCAAATCTGATCATAAAGCACCGACTCCTTTAACGCTCTATTTCTCTTGTGTTTCTTCCTACTTATATTTTACCATTATTTCCCCCTCTTGCAAATGTTAAGGTATCTATTTTTCTGATTTTTCTAATAAATAAAAGTTCAGCTAATTGGTGAATTGCCAGCCCTGTTGTATAAATATCATCTACGAGTAAAATACATTTATTTTCTAATTCTATTTCTTGATTTATTCTAAATGGGCTGAGTTGTAAAGACCTTTGTTTTTTTGTTAAATCAGATTGTTTTTGTCTGAGTTCAGTCTCAAATATTTGTATATAATTTACATTTTGAATATCTAATACGAAAGTAACATGATCAAATGTTCTAGTTGCGAGTTTATTTGGATGAATTGGTGCAGGAATTATGTAGTCATACTGTTTCAAAATATTTTTAGGTAACTGAAATATTTGAGCAATTGCAACGTCTCCCATAAATTTGTATTGATGCATTAATTCTTTTATAAGTCCTTGGTAATCATATATCGTATAAAGTTGATTGATTAATTGATACCTATTGGATAACCAAAGACAATCTAGACATTCATTTTCCTCTGAAGAAAGCACTTTTAAACAACGTTTACAACGTCTATCATTGAGATTAAAGGTAAGTTGTGGCTCACAATTTTTACATATAGTAGATGTGGACGAAAAAAGATTCAATAAATTTATCTCTTCATTTATTGAATTTTGACATATAACACATTTCTTCATGTTATCCATCCTTTCTTACGTGCAAGACTATTCATTTTTGAGATTTCATTTTTTGCATGTAACATATTTTTCGTAATACCTTCGTGGTAGCAAACAACTTTTCCAGTAGGACATGATAATTTACGCCCCACCCGACCAGCTATTTGAATAATTGCACTGCTTGTAAATTTTTCAGTATGCACGATAACGACGTCTAAGTATTCAAGCGTGACACCTCTCTCTAAAATCGTCGTCGTAGACATGATGTCGATCTCATCATTTCTTAATAGGCTAACTTTTTCATGTCGCTCTGAATCAACACTTGAAACATACTCAATTTTTGAAAAGTAGTGTTCATACATATTAAATACTTTTTTCATGTAACTTATATCATGGAAAAACACAAAAGTTTTCCTTTTATCTTCTATTTGTTTCTTTAATAGTTTTAGCAATTTTTGATTTAATTTTGTTTCTTTTATCGCATTGAATTGAAATTCAGGAAGGGGTAAAGAATGACCGTGATATCTTGCTGGAAGTTTAATTATTTGAGAATCCGTAAATTTCGCTTGGAGTTGTTGATTTGGAGTTGCAGTTAAATAAATGTGACTTGCGTGAAGTGTAGATGCTTTATGAATCGTATGCATAAGTTGATTATCCATATCTAAAGGAAATGCATCAACTTCATCGACAATAACAACATCAAAATGACTATCATAACGCATTAATTGATGTACAGTTGCTACAACAAAAGTACTATTATATTGACCAAAATTGCCTTCATACATTAAATCGATTTGCTCATCTTTAAAAGCCTCTGCTAATCTTAAATATACTTCTTTAACAACATCGACTCTTGGAGAAACTACAGCAACGTTATCTCCATTTTGTCTAGCTACTGAAATACCTTCAAATATCATTTCTGTTTTGCCTGCACCAGTCACCGCATGAAGTAATAAATGTTCACTGTTTAATACCGCTTGTTTAATTTTGTCTGATGCATGTCTTTGCTGTTCACTAAGCTCAAAATTCAATCGATATTTACATAATGATTTCTGTCTCTCACTTTCAATGATATAAATAGCTTTGCAACTTTGAACTTTGCCTAGGTTTATACAGTATCTGCAATAAGTTGTTGTTGCATTACAATGATGACAATAATAATTAAAGAATAACGTTTGATCAGTGTTACCACATTGGTTACAAATATATTTTTCATGTACCTTTGAAACACCAGGTTTACTGACTTTTACTGTTTCCGTTGTTAAATTGTTTAAATCATGACATATTCGTCCATATAATTTCATCGTAACCTCCAATAAAAAAGCACAAAAAGCTTAAGCTTTTTGTGCTGTAGTTATTTTATATAGATAAATCTAATTCTGTCGTTGTAAATCCTAATCCTAATGCACCTTCACCTAAGTGTGTGCCAATTACTGGTCCGAAATAACTCAATATAACATTCGCTTCAGGAAACTTCTCTTCTATTTGTGCTTTCCAAGAAACTGCACTTTCTTTGTCATTAGCATGAATAATAACAATAGATAAGTTTTTGTAACCTTCCACTTCTGTAGCAATTTGTTCTTCGATACGTTTTATAGCTCTTTTCTTAGTTCTCACTTTGTCATATGGAACAATTTTAGTGTCCTCAAAGTGTAACAAAGGCTTAACTTGTAACATTGTACCTACTAAAGCCTGTGCACTGTTTAAACGTCCGCCTTTTTTCAAGTTGTTTAAATCATCAACTATGAAATAAGCGTTTGTCGTTTCTTTCATGCTTTCTAATTGTTCAAGTATATTATCTACAACTGTCATGCCTTGTTCTACAAGCTGAGCAGCTTTTAAAGCATAGAACCCTTGAACAGCACAAGAAATTTCAGAATCGAATGGATGAACTTGAATTCCATCAACCATAGCATTTGCTGTTACTGCACTTTGGAAAGTACCACTTATACCACTTGATAAGTGAACGGCTATTACATCTGTATAGCCATCTTCTTTTAAGCTTTCGAGCAACTCGACATATTCACCCATAGCAGGTTGAGAAGTTGTCGGCAATTGCGTTTCATTTCTCATTCTTTTATAAAAATCATCTGTCTTCAGTTCCGATAATTCTTTATATGTTTCATCATTAAAAATAACGTTTAGCGCGACTGTTTTAATTTGATATTTATCTAAATAAGCTTGATCTAAATATGCTGTTGAATCTGTTAGAACAGCAATTTTCATAAAGTTATCCTCCTTGATTCTCTTCCATATCAATCATATCTAATTCTCACTTATTTGAAAAGGAGTTTATTGACTAAATTGCATACGGTTCTACATGACTAATTTTGTAAGTATCGCCCTTTTTAATTAGTGTTACAGCTTCTTTAAAGGATTTCTTCTCTTCTTTACTACCATCTTTTGGATGTGCTGTTGTTTCTGTACTATAAAATACAACAACTTGGTCTTTTTTATCCTCTAAGAATTTAATATTGGATATCTTTTTATCAAACTTATAATTTTTAAGTGTATCTTTTAATACTTTTTCTTCTTCTTTAACATCAAGTTGTTTAGAATTTGAATCTATTGTTTTTATATATTCATCGACATTCCCTTCATTTAAAGACTTTCTATTTTGTTCTATCACTTCTTTTACTGCCTTTTCAGTCTTATCATTCACTTGAATTGTTTCTTTAGGATTTCCTTTTTCATCTATTTTTATACCATGTTTATCTCCTGCTTCATCAGTCGTTGGTTTCTCCTCTTCTTTTGAACCACAAGCCACTAACACTAACGATAACACTATACATAAAAGTAATAATTTATTCTTCAATTCATACAATCCTTTCCCGTCCATTTTTAATAGTATATAATATATCGTAACAGATTAAGATGTAAAGGGAGAAGTATAAACATGGCAGAAGGACTAATTACAATTAAATCAGCACATGAAACTGAGATTGTTATCAATAAATCAAGGTTTATTGCAAGTATATATCCTGCAGAAACAGAAGAAGAAGCTAAAGCGTTTATACAAAGCAAGAAAAAAGAACATCATGATGCCACTCACAATTGTTCAAGTTATATTATAGGTCCAACCATGCTTATACAAAAAGCCAATGATGACGGAGAACCATCAGGAACTGCTGGTGTACCAATGTTAGAAGTATTAAAAAAGCAGCAACTCCACAATGTCGTAGTCGTCGTTACAAGATATTTTGGTGGCATTAAATTAGGTGCCGGCGGACTTATTAGAGCATATGGTAGCGCAGTTAGCCAAGTCATTAAAGAAATAGGACGCATCATATTATTAGACGCTATTCCATTTGAAATCACACTCGATTACGATCAAACAGGACGCTTCGAACACGAATTACAACAAACAGATTATCAATTAGTCGACACATCATATACAGACAAAGTAACATATACAATTAACGTCATCGCATCAGAAGAAGACAACTTCATCTCTTTCTTAAATGAAGTTAATCAAGGAAAATATGACTTAACGAAACAAGATATGATTGCCTTACCATTTCCATATAATAAAGAAGAAGAACGCTAATCAAGGTTGTTTATATAGTCTAACAAGCAATACTCACAAAACTTGCCGTTAAAAACCTATATACTTATTTTTCCCGCGGAAAGTATGCGCATAAAAAAGAACGCTAATTTCTATTAGCGTTCTTTTTTATATTTTGTTCTTGTTAAAAAGTTAAGAATTGGTCTGTAATTTGCATTTATGAGACCTGTGAATTCTACGATTAACTCTATTGTAATTAAAATCATAATAAACATCATTAAGACGCCATATGGTGGTGATAAATAAAGTATCACACTCGATATACTAAATAGAATAGCTATCATATATATTAAGACGACAGTTTGTCTATGTGTATAACCTAAATCTAATAACTTATGATGTAAATGTGATTTATCTGCTTGTACGATGGATTGTCGATTATGTAATCTACGAATAACAGCGAATAACATATCAATAAATGGAACTGCAAGAATAACCATTGGGAAGAATAACGATATTAATGTAATATTTTTAAAACCTAATAACGATAAGACACCAATGATATACCCTAGAAGTAATGCCCCACTATCTCCTAAGAATATTTTTGCAGGGTGTGAATTAAATACTAGGAATCCTAATAAAGAACCTATTAATACACCACATATCATCATTATAAATATATTTTGTTGTAGTATTGCGATAAATCCTATCGTTATTAAAGCTATACAAGATATTCCTGACGCTAATCCGTCTAACCCATCAATTAAGTTAATTGCATTCATAACTGCAACTACCCAAAATATTGTCATTGGAATACTGAATATACCAAATTCTATTACTATACCAAAAGGTAGCGTAATAAAATCAAGCGTTACATGGTTTAAGACTACAATTAAAGAAACTGCAATCTGTCCAGCAAGTTTAACAAGTGGTTTCATATCATAAAGATCATCAACTAAACCAATTAAATATATAACAATTGCACCTAATATAATAGGAATTGTTTCATGTTCAACAGGTTTTCCCCACCATAATCCGATAAGAAAAGATAATAAAATGACTGATCCGCCTAATACAGATACTGGTTTAGTATGAACTTTTCTAACATTTGGCATATCAACTGCACCAATTTTTTTTGAAAGAACAATGACTAAAGGTGTTAGTATTAAACTTACAATCATGGTTAGTAATATTAGTTGCAAAGTAAACATGGATTCACCTTCATTTTTAAATTGAAGCATTATTTTAATTTATATATTACTTTTAGAATATCAAAGTTTTATTCTACATGCTATAAAAACAATAGTATACCACATTTTTTAGTAGGAAGAATTTTAAAGCATAACAGAACATTATATCGTTCATGTGAAAAAAGAAACTTTTTTAACAAAATATCCTATTATATCGTGACAAAAGCCACCTAATAGATTACAATATCATATGGCTTACTAAAAGAAGGATGGTGTTAAATGATACAAGCAATTATATTTAATATATCAGTGACTATTGCAGCATTTTATCTATACCATCGAATGCAATATAACGAAACAAGAACAGTGACTTTTTCTCAAAATTATATCACCCTTTTAATGACAGGTGTTTCCATATTATTAGTATCAAATCCTATACAATATCATGAATATGTTATTACTTTAAGTTTTATTCCAATTCTCTTCTTAGGAAGGTTTACTAATTTATTTTATTCTGTTTTAAGTGCAGGTGTTGTATTACTTGTTGACATGTTCGCATTTGGAACACCATTTTTAGATAATCTGCATTTGCTTATTATAGCAGTTGTAGTTGGTGTGATTGGTCCATTTCTTAAACAAAGTGATTTTGTTAGTATTCAATTATTATATTTGATAAGCATCATTATTATAGCTATAACGCTTATCTTTTTAAATCCAGACTCATGGCTAAATGAGTGGTTGTTTCTTGTACCCGTTTCCTTTATTCTTAGTATTATAAGTGCAAGTGTTTATCGAGACATTTGGATATTGAAAAATTTAATTTCAAGATATGAAAATGAAGAATCAGTAGATTATTTAACAGGATTAGGAAATGTTAAAGAATTTGATCGTTATTTAAACAAGACTACAGAACAAATTACTGAAAATGATCAATCTATGGCTTTATTATTAATTGATATAGATGGCTTTAAAAATGTAAATGATGCATATAGTCATAAAGCTGGAGACGCTGTTCTTAAACAAATGTCACAGTTATTGATAAATTATTTACCAAAAGATGTTAAGGCTTTTCGTAACGGTGGAGAAGAATTTTCGATTATAATTGTTGGTGAGACGTTAGACAGTGCGATTAAATTAGCTGAAAGCATTCGCGATAGTGTTCAACAGTCTACATTCCATTTACCAAATAAAGAAACGATAAAGTTATCTGTTTCTATTGGCGTAGGTTACTTAAGTGAACAAGACAACAAATCTAAACGTCGTGTCTTTAAAGATGCCGATGATATGTTACATGAAGCAAAATTACAAGGTCAAAACAAAGTAATGTTCAATCCAATTATTAAATTATAAAATGAACATAGAATTGCCTATAGCAATTCTATGTTTTTTGTTGGAAAGTTTTTATTATATGTATTAACATTAATTCAATGTGAAACTGGAGGTTAATATGGAAGAGATACAAGACTTCACTATTATAGATGAAAATAAAATAATTGATGTTGTCATGACAGCTGGTCGAATACTTTTAGAGAGTGGCGCTGAAACGTATAGAGTTGAAGATACAATGGCAAGAATTGCGACAAGCTATGGCTTAGAAAACACACATAGCTTCGTAACTTCTACTGCTATTATCTTTTCTCTTAACGACAGAACAAACACTCGTCTAATAAGAATAGATGAACGTACAACAGATTTAGAAAAAATTTCATTAACGAATCAAATCTCACGAAAAATCGCGAATAATGAATTATCGATAGACGAAGCTAAATCGGAACTCATACATTTGCATCATGCTGCATTGCAGTTTCCTTTTTGGTTAAAAGTATTAGCTGCAGCGATTGCTTCAGCTTGTTTCTTACCTATGTTTGGTGGTAAACAAGCTGAAGTGATTCCATCATTTATAGCTGGTGGTACAGGATATTTAACTATGTCTATTGTTCATAACACAATTAGAATTAAATTCTTTACTGAGTTCATAAGTTCATTGATTATCGCTACAATTGCAACCATAAGTGTTAATTTCTTTATAGGCGTAAATTTAAGCTTAATAACTATTGCTTCAGTAATGCCTCTAGTACCTGGTGTACTTATTACAAATGCAATTCGAGATTTAATGGCTGGTCAACTACTTGCAGGTATTTCAAAAGGCGTTGAAGCGGCACTAACGGCTTTTGCTATCGGTGCTGGTGTTGCAATCGTGTTATTACTAAGTTAAGGAGGTGCTTTAAATGTTAGATTACATATATCAAATTTTATTAAGTTTTACAGCAACGTTATTTTTCTCTGTCATTTTCAATGCACCTAAGAGACTTTTAATAGCTTGCGGTATCGTTGGCGCAATGGGTTGGATGATTTACACAATTTCGTTAGATTTTGGTATTGATAAAGTACAAGCTTCATTTTATGGTAGCTTTGCATTAGCTTTAATGAGTCATATTATGAGCCGTTATTACAAACGACCAATGATCATATTTATAGTAGCCGGTATTATTCCTCTTGTACCAGGTGGTCTAGCATATGACGCTACTAAAAATTTAGTTATTAATAATTATGACGTTGCAATCAATACAACGTTACAAGCTACATTGATTTCTGGTGCTATCGCATTTGGTATTTTATGTTCAGAAATCATCTTCCAAATCTATGTTCGTTCAAAGCATTCTTTTGCTTCTAGGAAACAAAAGAGCGTATAATAAATACGTAAATAGAAGTAAAAAGGAGCGAGCAATTTGAAACAACGTCTAATTGATCGATTAGAAAGATATGTAAGAATAGATACACAAGCTGATCCATCTAGCCAAACTACACCATCTACTGAGAAGCAATGGGACTTAATTAATCTGCTTCAAGAAGAAATAAAGGCATTAAACCTTGAAGTAGATGTAGATGATAAAGGTTATTTAATGGCAACACTTCCATCAAATACCGATAAAAAGGTTCCAACTATAGGTTTATTAGCTCATATCGATACTTCTCCAGACTATAACGCATCAAATGTTAAACCTTTAATAGTCGAAAAATACGACGGTCAAGATATACAATTAGGAAATTCAGATAAAATACTTAGTCCAAAAACATTTCCACAATTAAACAAAGTAATTGGACATACTTTGATGACGACAGATGGTACTTCTTTACTTGGTGCAGATGATAAAGCAGGTGTCGTTGAAATTATGGAAGCCATTATTTATTTGAATGAACATCCTGAAATTAAACATGGTGACATTAGATTTAGTTTTACACCAGATGAAGAAATAGGCAAAGGCCCACATAACTTTGATGTTGAACGATTTAATGCAGATTTTGCTTATACATTAGACGGCAGTCTTGAAGGTGAATTACAATTTGAAAGTTTTAATGCTGCAGCTGCAATAGTAGAAGTGAATGGCGTCAACGTCCATCCAGGCTCAGCTAAAGATGTTATGGTTAATGCTAATACTTTAGCCATGGCTTTTAATGATCAACTTCCTAATCATGAAGTACCAGAACAAACGGATGGATACGAAGGTTTTTACCATCTAACAGATATGTCTGGCACAGTTGAAAAAGCAACACTTCAATATATTATTCGTGATCATGATAAAGCACAATTCGAACGAAGAAAAAATCATTTATTAGATATAGCCAAAATTTTAAATCATAAATATGATAGTGAACTGATTAATGTAACGATTCGTGATCAATATTTCAATATGGGTGAAAAAATCAAGCCACATCCTGAGCTTGTTGACATACCAGAGAAAGTTATCAAGTCATTAGGTATAACGCCTATCATTGAACCAATAAGAGGCGGAACTGACGGCTCACAATTATCGTATATGGGCTTACCAACGCCAAACTTATTTACAGGCGGAGCAAACTTCCATGGACCATTTGAATATGCTTCAATAGATGTCATGAAAAAAGCAGTCCACACAATTATCGGTATCGTTTCTGAATTTGAAAAGCAATCATAATAAATCAAAAAACCATGCATACCTGTTAAGACTTACTTAACGGCTATGTATGGTTTTTTTAATCTTTTAATTATAACGATGATTTTAGTAATCTAAGTGACTGCGTTGTTAAATGTCTCAAGGCAATGCCCATTTCTAAATCACTCATCGTATATTGGTCTTTATTAAATACTTTAAACATTGCAGTAACATCTTGTTCTAAATATTGATCGAATTTTTCATCTGTTGCACATATCGCAATATTTATTTTTTGATGTTTTTTACATAATTCTGCTATTCTCACTGAAGTTGTCTCCAACAATTGTTGATTAGGTTGTAAACCTTCACCAAATACAATTAAATCTGCTTGCTCTATTAATTGATCTAAATACGTAAGCTCATTGACTACATCCCCACCAGTAACAAGTTGGGCATCCCATAAACTATTAAATAAAGCAGCTAATCCGCTTCCTGATCCGCCTCTTTCTTCTTTACCTAATAATATTTTATGCTGACTTTTAAATAATTCGCTGATATACCACAATGCATTATCGATTGAAACAGCATCGTCTTTAGCAATTTGATTTAATTCTTGCTCTTTCATAATTCGGCTGTCTTTACCATAGTATTTAGATTCAAAGTCTGTAATGACTTTAATATTTTTATCTTTTAATCTTTTATCTAAATCATATAAATCAATTGTTCTAATATATTTCATCCATTTAGCGCCTTTACTAACATCTACTAAAGCGCCTTCTGCGTCATAGAATTTAGCACCTAACGCTTGTAACATACCAAGCCCACCATCATAACTTGCTACATTCCCTACTGATATCAACATTTCTTTGCTTTCTTCATTCAGTGCTTCTAAAATGACTTCACCTAATCCATACGAACTTGTATTAAGTGGACTAATGATTTCTTCACTTGAAGATAGTATATCCCCTGCTTCTATAACTGTTATATTCTGTTCAGTCACTACATATACAGATGATTTCGGTCTCATATATGCATCATGATGATCTACTGAATATTTTGTTCCGGATTGCCATAATAATACTGAATCTATAACTTCTCTTTGCCCATTAAATAATGGAACTTGTACAATATCCGCTTCATTAAATTGAGACTTTATTGCTTCTTCGACAAATCGATTTGCATGGTAACTAGATAAAATACTATCAAACTCATCCATCGCAACTAATACTCTCATAATTTTCACCTCATGCTTTTTATCATAATTCATTATACTGTTTTTTTACACATTTAACAAAAAAACAAACAGTCTTTTTTGACTGTTTGCTTATTATCAATATTACTCTTCTGCTTTCGATAAACTTGCTACTGTGATATTTTCATGACTCGCATCCCATTCAGCATTCCCATTTACAAAGTAAAATGCTTGTGGCGATTCATGTTTGACTCCAGTTTTGTCAGCTATATAATCAGACAATTCTCTTTCTTCTTGAACAATTAAATAATAACCATCCATGTCTCTTTCATATAAGAATTTGTTAAATTGATCATATGCACTTGCTGAAATAGGACAAGTACCGCTATGTTTCATAACAAATACGTTTGGATTATCATTGAGTACTTTTTCAAATTGATCGATGGAAGTTAATTTCACGACCATTTTAATTCACCTCTATCATAATTTAACCAATACAATTGAACACTATATCATCTATCCATTTATATGGCAAATTCTATTTTTAATAATTGGCTTTATTATCTTTACCCTTAAACTATAATATTAACCACAAGACAATTTTGGTATACTAGTTATATATTAAGGAGGTGCCAGTTTTGTCCAAAGATGCTAAACCCACACTTATTAAAAGATGGGGCATGATTGATACGATTAATGCATGTTTACTTATTATTTCTATACTGTTTTTATTTGATTTTACAAATCAACCTGCATTATCGTTTATTCTTATAATCGCATTTTCTATTTGGTTCGTATCATTAGTAGGCAAAAACATATATTTATCAAAGAATCGTAAAAATGAAGATACCATAAATAAAAAATGAAGAAAACACACCAAAATTAATGTATTTGGTGTGTTTTATTTATCTAACCTTTCGATTGCTTTGTCATACTTTTCATCTTTACCTAGATAAGTAAATTGAGCATTCATACCGTTTGATACTTGTATTTTTTGAAGTTTATCTTCAATTACAATCCCTTTTTTACGTTCTTTATAATAATTAATGAGCGTATAATATACCTCTATTTGAGCTTGTCTCATTTGATTAACTCTTTTAGATGAGATATTCGTTTGATTTAATGATTTAACATTTTTAGAAAACAATGGAATAATTTCACTCTCAATATAATCTGCTCTATCTTGAACATTCTGAGTTTCATTTAAATATTTTGCTTTACTACTTAACTCTTCACTGTTTTTATCAATAACTGAAACGAGTGCTTCATAATCTTCTTTTTCTTCTGCATTATTTTTGGCTAGCTTTGCATTTTTCTCTGCATCAGATTTATTTTGTTCAAAAACACTTGTATATTCTAATATTTTTTCATTAGACTCAATAGATTTTTTGAACAATGAAATATATTCATTTAATTCTGTTATTGTTTTTTCTTTCTTTGCTACGTTACTCTCATATATATTATGAGCATCTTTAACATCATTTGTCTTTGCATCTATATTTTCAGCTTGTTTTTTTAGATCTTTGACTTCAGGTATTATCTGCTTTTCAAGCTTATTTTGAAGTTCATCCAACTCTTTACGCTTCTCAACTGTTACTTCCGTGCCAATAAGTTGATCTAACCGGTTTAAGTTTAATTTATCTATATCATTAAGAATTGAATTTTCTTTTTTATAAATAGGTTTCATATCCTTTTTATAATTTTGAAGATCTGAATGTAATTCATTACCACAAGCTGCAATAATAAAGACAAGAACAAACATCATTAAATAAAGTAATTTAATTTTCATCATTGCACCTCTGTTTCACTTGTATTATACCTAATTTCATGGATAATTAAAATGTTATATTGTATATTCAATTATGATTAAAGAAAGGAGTCTTTATGTTAAAACTTCCTCAACCTTTTATTCAACTAAAGTCAACTGATGATTTTAAACTAAATTTCGAAAGAATTCAACATTTATTAATTCATTTATTAGATACACCTGTT
Organism: Mammaliicoccus fleurettii; assembly: GCF_003970575.1. Lineage (GTDB taxonomy): Bacteria > Bacillota > Bacilli > Staphylococcales > Staphylococcaceae > Mammaliicoccus > Mammaliicoccus fleurettii. The sequence continues at coordinate 29,455 of NZ_RXWZ01000230.1, read as the reverse complement.
TTAGATGTTTACCATATAGGTGGGACAAAGCAAACGAATTATTCTACTGAGCCAATAGTTGATGTCCTTGTAACTGTAAAATCTTTACATGATATTACTAGCTTAGATGAAAAAAGACTGAACTATCACCGTATATATCGATTACATAATGGCTATAACAAAAAAGTTATGATGGCTCAATTTGAAGATTTGATCAGCTTAAAACAAATTACGCGTTTACATATTCTTGAACAAAACAACCAAATGCTTTATGATTATTTAACTGTAGAGTCACTTTTAACAAATGATAAAAATATTATACAAACTTATGACTCATTTAAATTAGCAGCACTACATAGCTCATTTAGCATTAAAGACTATGAAAATCAAAAACAAAAATGGTTTCAACAATTATTAAATGAGCATAAAAATTAACCTATTCGCTTAAGATTATAAATCTTGATATAATAGTAATATGAGCACAATATAGAAAGGACGTCGTACGTTGGACAATCATACAATTTTGGAGGCGTTATCTACTTTCCTCCCTAAATCACTTATAAAAGTGAACGAGCCACTAAAAAAATATACATTCACTAAAACAGGCGGTAAAGCTGACTTTTATTTATCACCAACTTCACATATTGAAGTTCAAAAAATTATAGAGTTTGCATATAACAATCAAATCCCTCTCACATTTTTAGGAAATGGATCTAACATCATCATTCGAGATGGTGGTATAAGAGGTATCGTAATAAGCTTATTACAATTCAACGAAATAACCGTTATTAATCAAACAATTACTTGTGGAAGTGGCGCAGCTATAATAGATGTATCAAGACGTGCTAGAGATCATCATTTAACAGGACTAGAATTTGCTTGTGGTATACCAGGTTCTGTTGGTGGTGCAGTTTATATGAATGCTGGTGCATATGGTGGCGAAGTGAAAGATTGTATAGATCACATTAAAGCTGTTGATGACACAGGCCGATTACATGTAATTAAAGGTGAAGACTTAGAATTAGACTACCGTACAAGTATCGTTCAACGTAAACATTTAGTTGTATTAGAAGCAACATTTATATTAAAAGACGGTGACATTAATTCAATCCAAGCTACGATGGATGACTTAACACAACGTCGTGAAGATAAACAACCATTAGAATATCCTTCATGTGGAAGTGTATTCCAAAGACCTCCTAATCATTTTGCAGGCAAACTTATTCAAGATGCAGATTTACAAGGTCATAGAATCGGCGGAGTAGAAGTTTCTACAAAACATGCCGGATTTATAGTGAATGTAGATAACGGTACTGCTACAGACTATGAAAATATAATAAAACATGTACAAAATGTAGTAAAAGAAAAATTCGACATAGAATTAAAAAGAGAAGTAAGAATTATAGGAGAACAGTTAGAAGATTA
>NZ_RXWZ01000230.1:23854-28041 GCF_003970575.1 Mammaliicoccus fleurettii | reverse complement strand
CCCTATAATAGTATATTACTTTTAAAGATTAATAATTTAAAAATTAAATAAAATATAATACTTATAATAAATAGTTCAATTTAAACATATTCATACAAAAGCAGCTGACAAATTTACGTTTTGCCAACTGCTTTTTTTCCTATTAATTTAAAGAATTAATGATAGCCCTGCTAAAGTTGGCATCAAATTTACTAGGATGCCTCCTAACTTTAGACCAGCTGAAATCTCTTTATCTTTAACTGTAGAGATAGCTAAGATTAAGCCTATTAAAGCAATAATAAATGGTATTACTGGAGTAGGATATTTTGGCATTCCAAAGAATAATCCAAGTCCTGCTATAACAGCACAAGCTAATGATAAATATAAAAATTTCTTCATTTTAATTTCTCCATTCTAAACATAGCTAACGATAACTTCTAATTGTCCGTTAATATGATTATCTAAGTCATCAGCAGTCAAAATTAAATGATCGCCTTTAACAACTTCAAACACATTTCCATCTGTAATAATTTCTCCACTACCTTCAATGACACTAACTAAGCAATAATCTCTTGGTTTTCTAAAATTGAATGTCCCGTTAATTTGCCATTTAGCAACTGTAAAGAATTCGCTTTCCACTAGTAATATGCCTTTTTGTTCTTCATCATCGATTTTTTTAGGCGGTACATTCGGACTTTGAGATCCTACTGTAATAACGTCAATACTCTTATCTAAATGAAGTTCTCTTTTTTCACCATCTTGACCAATGCGATCATAGTCATAAATTCTATATGTTGTATCAGAATTTTGTTGTGTTTCCAAAATCATGATTCCGCTTCCTATAGCATGTACAGTGCCACTTGGAACATAAAAGAAATCCCCTGTTTCAACTTTGACACGTTTAAATAGATGATTCCAATCCTCATTCTTTATAAATTCTTCTAATTGTTGCTTTGTATTAGCATATGTACCATATATGATTTCTGCATCTTCTTTTGCATCAATGATATACCAGCATTCAGTCTTTCCAAACTCACCATTTTCATGTTCTGAGGCATATGTATCATCAGGATGTACTTGAACTGACAATTTATCATTAGCATCTAGAATTTTAGTAAGTAATGGAAACTTTTCTTCAGAAGGATTTCCGAAAAGCTCTGGGTGTTCTGACCAAACTTGGTCCAAAGTTTTACCTTCATACAAACCATTCGCAATTACATTTGGCCCATTCTGATGCGCAGATATTCCCCAACATTCACCAATTTGTCCATCTGGAAGGTTATATCCCATTTTTTCTAAATTTCTACCGCCCCATATGCGTTCTTTAAAGACAGGCTTTAACATTAACGGAGACATTCAATCATCCTTTTCTATTTGTTGTTATATATTATATAATGCTTATTTTTCATTTCAAATGATATAGATGTACCAATGAAGATTGTACCATACCGACAGTATTTTATGGAATACTCATCATACAAATATACATTAAATAGAATTATTATATCTAGCATTTAATTCTTTTGTAATAATCTTATTTATTAAAGTAAATATCTCCACCTGGTCCAAAAGGTATACCTAATAAGTACCAAATAATCATAAATATCGGCCAAATAATTGCCAAGACAATTGAATAAGGCATCAAACTAGAGATTAGCGTTCCTAATTTCATATTTTTATCATATTTTTGAGCATATGAAAGTAATAATGGTAGGTATGGCATCATAGGTGTTATTGGATTAGTAATAGAATCCCCTATTCGATATACCATCTGAGTGAATGCTGGATGGTACCCCAACAACATAAACATCGGTATAAAAATGGGTGCTAATATTGCCCATTTGGCGGAAGCACTGCCAATTAATAAATTAATTATACTACTCAATATAATAAATCCGATAATTAATACAACGCCATTCTGACCTTGTAGTAATTCAGCTCCTTTTACCGATATAACAATACCTAAGTTACTCCATTCCAAGTATGCCAGTAGTTGTGCAGCAAAGAAAACAATTACAATGAAGCTTCCCATAGTCGACATTGAGTCAGATAACATTTTACCTAAATCTTTAGTGTTTCCAATTTTTCCTGAAACAATGCCATAAACAAATCCTGGAACAAAAAAGACAACAAGAATAACAATTCCTACGCCATCCATTAAAGGAGATTTTTCAATTAAACTACCAGTATCAGAATTTCTTAACCATCCATTCTCAGGTATAGATAAAGCTAGTAATACTCCTATCACAATTAGAAAACTGATATTAGCAAATTTTAAAGCCTTTCTTTCTTTTGTAGTAATTTCATTATTTGATTCATCCTCATTTGAATCATCATTTGGATGATATGTACCGAGTCTTGGAATAACAATTTTCATACTTACATAATAAATTGCAGGAAGTAAAACAATTGTTGAAGCTGCAATAAAGTACCAGTTCATCGCCACATTTAAATTAATATCTTTATCAATTAATTCAGCTGCAGGTTTAGTAAATGCATATACTAATGCATCACTCATTCCTAAAGTTAAATTCGCTGCAAATGCCCCAAGTGCTGAGGCGTATGCCATGGCAAGTCCAGCTATTGGATGGTAACCTAACTTTATAAATACTAGTGCTGTTAAAGGTGGTAAAACCACTGGTGCAGCGTCTCCTGCAGCATTACCTATAATGCCTACAAATATAATAATAGGAACAATGATTTTTCTAGGTGCTTTTAGTACGACTTGAACCATTAACTTATCAAAATACCCTGACTTCTCAGCAACACCTATTCCTATCATTACAGCTAATACTAAGCCTAATGCTGGAAATTCAGAAAAATTTGTTATAGACTCGCTAATAATTTTCCCAAACCCTTCTCTAGAAATGAGACTTGTTACTTCTACAGTCTTCCCTGTTCCTGGATTCTCTACTTTGATATTAAATAATGAAATAAACCATGAAAGAAAAATTAATCCAGCACATAAAATGAAGAAAAGAATACTTGGATCAGGTAATCTATTACCTGCTTTTTCTATTAAATTCAGAAATTTATTAACAATAGACGTTTTTTGTTTTGTTTGGCTCATAAATTATCCTCCCATAACTAAATTAGAAATAGTATATCATAAATAAAACATTGATTTTTGAAATTTCTGATATTTTTTATAAATGTTATACTACTGCTACTTACAAGACTCTATTTACAACTAAATTAAGTGTAAATTTGACGTATCTTTTTTTTGAATTTACGTTGATAATCTATACTGATGACTTTATACTATAAACAGATGATAAGTTGTAATAAATGTACTTCATATTTGAAAAAACATCATGCAATTTATTATTAACTGTAAGAAGTCTTTATATATGATTATGAAATGGAACGGATGGGGTTACACACCCTAAAGCGATAAGCCTCCTGAAGCTTATCGCTTTTATTATTTTTACAATTAAAAAGTTAAAGGCTTAGACATAAATGTCCTATGACTAAAAGAGAATGGCACATAAATAATTTTAAAAAAATGAAATAAGATGTAGATTAAGTTAGGAGTTAATCGAAGAGTTCGGCTGAGTTGTAGATTAAGTCACTAGTTAATCGAAGAGTTGACCTAAGTTGTAGATTAAGTCACAAGTTAATCGAAGAGTTTTGCCAAGTTGTAGATTAAGTCACTAGTTAATCGAAGAGTTTTGCCAAGTTGTAGATTAAGTCACAAGTTAATCGAAGTCTTTCAATTCTTCTTCCAAAGAAAACAGATTGTGTATATGAATAGAGTATAATCTTTAACATTAATTTAGGATGATATGAGGATGCACCACGAGCGTGAGTAAATTCGTAGAATTCTTCATTAGGTATCGTTTCTACAATTTGATTTACAAAATACGCAATATCATTTTTTGGAATTAAAACTTCAATATCTAGTGGTAGCGTTAATTGAGACATGTTATAATTTTTATACATAAAGCACCTCGTTAATTTATTTTTTGTGGTTATTAATTAAATTATACGAAAGTGCTTTATTTTTTTGTATAAGAATGGATATTTTGTCACGATTTTGTAAAGTGCTGACGCCTGAGGGAATAGTATGCGTGAGAGACTACAGGCTAGAACCATACCCTAGGCAAGCATGCACGTACAAAATCGTAGATTTTATAAATAAAGAAAAAAGAGCTAATCCGAAAATATGGATTAGCTCTTTTTATTTGAGAATGGGTATTTATGTGCCA
>NZ_RXWZ01000230.1:0-23844 GCF_003970575.1 Mammaliicoccus fleurettii | reverse complement strand
CCCTAGGCAAGCATGCACGTACAAAATCGTAGATTTTATAAATAAAGAAAAAAGAGCTAATCCGAAAATATGGATTAGCTCTTTTTATTTAAGAATGGGTATTTATGTCCCAAGCTCTCCTACCATTAGTCAACTATCCGAGTGTCTAATGTTATTTAGTACAACTTTCTCCACTTCTTCTAAATGAAATGTCATTTTACTTTGTGCTAGTTTAGCATTTTTGCTTTTGATTGCTTCAAAGATTTCTTTATGTTCGTTATACAATTTTTCTATTGATTTACTTTTAGTATATAAGTAAATTTTTCTTGTTTCTTTCATCGTATGTCTCATAATATCGGAAACGTTTAATAACAATTGCTTTAAGATATCATTTTTTGCTGCATCAGCAATGGCAAGATGAAATTTCAAGTCAGATGCTTCACCTAATTCATTTTCGTTTATTGCTAATTGCATATCTTGCAATGCAGATTCTATAGCTAATAAATCTTCATCAGTTCTATTTTTAGCAGCTAATCTTGCAACGCCTACTTCGACTATATTTCTTACTTCTAATAAATTTTCAATGTCTTTAGCATTTCCACTTATTGCTTCAAAGTTAAATTGTGGTTCTTCTCTTTCTATAATAAATGTTCCTTGTCCATGCTTGATGTCTACAAAACCCATAGCTCTTAATGCATTTAAGGATTCTCTTATAGTTGCTTGACCTACTCCAAAGCTCTCAGATAACGCTTTAATAGATGGTAAACGATCTCCTATATTTAAACGTCCTTCATTAATATCCAATATGATGACATCTGCAACTTTTTCGTATAATTTCTTGTTCGATATCTTCATTCCAATTTCTCCACCTTGTTAAAATCATTAGTAGAGCAATTATATCATTTAATATTTATTAATTCGTAAATAATTAAAGCGCTTTACGAAAATTCTCTCTTGATACTGTCAATCGCTTCTTCTAATGTCGCACCTGTTGATAAGGATACACTTGCTAAAAATGAACCTTCAACGATTGGACCATCAACTTTATATAACTTGTAAGGGCCATCATATAAATCTAATGCCATCTCAAGATTCATTTCAGATGAACCTATATCATAAAATATCATAGCATCTTCTGTTAGTTCATTAATAATTTCATTTACAGTGTCGATACTTGTCCCAATTTCTCCTTCATTCGTACCACCTCTTGCAATAACTGTTACGTTCGGAGACATTTGTTCTAATAAATCTTTAACACCTTGTGCAATATCTTTACTGTGACTAACAATTCCTATAGTAGCCATTTTTACACATCCTTACTTAAAGCTTTTAATACATAAACCATACTTTGTGCACCTGGATCCATATGACCAATTGAATCCTTTTTAAAATAAGAAGCTCTACCTTTAGTTGCTTCTAAGTCTTTAGTATCTTCAGCAAATTGTTGTAAATTTTCTTCAGTTAATTTATTCCCATTGTCTAGATGTTCTGAAGATTTTAATAATACATCATACATTGTCTTTTCTCCGCCTGTTACTTTACCTCTTGTAGCAATAGCTTCTTTAAATGTATTGATATATTCTATTAAATTGTCTTGAGTCATTTCATCATGATCGAGTCCAGCCATTTTAACAAAGCTGAAGCCATAGAGTGGACCTGACGCACCTCCTACAGAACTCATTAGTGTCATGCCTGTAGATTTTAAAACATCACTGATTGTTTCTCCAGTCACTTTCTCATCTACCGCTTTAAAACCTCTTAACATATTAACGCCATGGTCTCCATCACCAATTGCTCTATCTAAATTTGTTAAATTTTGTTCTTCCGCTTCAAATGTATTTTTTAAATCCTTAAGATTCTTCAATAGTGTTTCTGCATTCATTAAAAATGCCTCCTATTTAAAATATTTACTTTCAGTTGGTGCATTAAATGCCTCTTCTAGTTCTTCTTGATAAGGAACAAGTGTAATAGAAAAGCCTTGCATATCAAGTGCTGTCATATAATTTCCAACAAAGTATTTTTTGATTTCAAGTTGATTATTTGATGCATATTCGTTGAAATAATGCGCAATTATTGCAAGTTCTGAATCTGGAGTCGCACCCATTCCATTAATCATAACGATTAACGACTTATCAGAAATTTCTTTTTCAAGTTCATGCATTAATCTATTTATAATTTCATCAACCGTTTCTATTTTTTCTTGATATATACCTCTTTCACCATGAATACCAATACCAATTTCCATCTGATTGTCATCTAAATCAAACCCATATTGACCAGTAGTTGGTACTAAACAAGGATATATGGCCATACCAATCGTTCTAATACTTTCAATAAACGCTTCTACTTTTTCTTTAATTTCAGTTAAATTATATCCATTATCAGATAAGTATCCAGCATATTTGTGGACTAAAACAGTACCTGCAACGCCTCTTCTATCTTGTTCATTATCTATAGAAATATCATCACGGACTATTACAGACTGACATGAAATACCTTCCATTTCGGCCATTTCTTGAGCCATTTCAAAATTCATGACATCTCCAGCATAATTTTTAATAATCAGTAGGACGCCATCATCTGTAGCAACATGTTTAATTGCATCTAGAATTTTATCTGGTGTTGGCGAAGTAAATACCTCACCGCAAACAGCAGCATCTAACATTCCTTCAGCAACAAAACCAGCATGTGCCGGTTCATGACCCGATCCACCACCAGAAACTAAAGCGACACCACTTGTTTTAACTTTTTTTCGAACAACGACATTATCACTTATAATTTCAACTGAGTTATCCATTACTTCAATACCTTTAAGCATATCAGCAACAAAATTCGTCTTTTCTTTCATTAACTTTTTCATAAAATAACCTCCCGTTGAGTTATCAATTCTACATTTCTATTATAAAACGAATATGGAAGTAAGCGTTAACAATATGAGTTAATTGTAAATGATAAATTAAGAATGTCTGTAACGGGTGGTGTTATGGACAGAATTCTGAGAAATGTACATAAGAGCGCACCTTCTTTTTACACTATTCGTATTTATGGTAGTTATATCTCCACATATAAAAAGCCGAGACAAAACGTGTCTCGGCCATCAACTCTTTATTTTTCTATTCTATATACTCTTATTTCAAATGGTTCTAATACATTTGTATTTTCTATCGTTGAATAATTGTGCAATAATAACGCACTTTTTTCTATATTGAGTGGATATGTGATATTGGCTTTTTCGCCTGTTAAATTACTCATGATAATGACTTCTTCGTTATTTAGTATGCGCTTATAAGTATAAATTTGCTTATGTGCTTTATCTACTAATTCGTATTTACCGTAATTAAAGACGTCATAATCTTTTTTCAATCGAATCAAGCGCTTATAATAATTTAATACGGAATGTTCATCTTCTAATTGATCAGCTACGTTGATAGTTTTGTAATTCGGATTAACGTGGAACCACGGTTTTGTTGTTGAAAATCCTGCATTCGCTTGATTATCCCACTGCATCATTGTACGGGAGTTATCTCTATTTACTTTACTCAAATTATTTAATAAAGATGATGTATCTTCTCCATATTGTTCTTTTAATTTAATTTCATTTTTAACGGAAACATCGTTAAAATCTTCTAATGATTCAAATGGATAATTCGTCATGCCTATTTCTTGTCCTTGGTAAATAAATGGTGTACCTTTTTGTAAGAAATAATTTGTCGCATGACTTGTTGCACTTTCATACCAATAATGCTCATCATCTCCCCAAGTTGAAACGAGTCTTGGTTGATCATGATTTTCGATAAATAGCGCATTCCATCCAATTCCTTCAAGTTGGTCTTGCCATTTTGACATGATATTTTTATATTTTATAACATCAAATCCGCTATCTTCAGTATTCCATAATCCTAAATGTTCGAACTGAAAAATCATATTAAAAATGCCATTATCAAAGCCTACCCAATCATTCGCATCATCGGGACTGACACCATTTGCTTCTCCTACTGTCATAATGTCATATTTATTGAATGTTTCATCTCTCAATTCACGTAAATGATTTAATATGCCTGGTCTATTGGTATAACGTTCAAATGCTGCTTTATACTGTTCATCACCTGGTTCAACTGGTATATCTCCATCTTCAAATGACTTCTGAATATGCGTAATAGCATCAACACGGAAACCATCTATACCTTTATCAAACCACCAGTTAATCATATTGTATAATTCAGTACGTACCGCTTCTTTCTCCCAATTTAAATCTGGTTGTTTTTTACTGAATATATGCAAGTAATATTCATCTGTTTCTTCAGTTCTTTCCCAAGCTGAACCATTGAATATACTTCCCCAGTTATTAGGTTCTTTGCCGTCTTTTCCTTCTTGCCATATGTACCAATCTCTTTTAGGATTGTCTTTACTAGATTTAGACTCGATAAACCACGGATGTTCATCTGATGTATGATTGATTACTAAATCCAATATTAGTTTCATACCTTTATCATGTGTCTCTTTTAAAAGTAATTCGAAGTCTTCCATCGTACCAAACTCATCCATAATATTTTGATAATCACTAATATCATAGCCATTATCATCGTTAGGTGATTTGAATATTGGCGAAACCCAAATCACATCTATACCTAGATTTTTCAGATAATCTAACTTTTCTCTAATACCATTTATATCACCAATACCATCATTATTAGAATCATTAAAACTCCTAGGATAAACTTGATAACAAACCGCTTCTTTCCACCAAATTCGTTCCTCCATTATTTAGTCACCTCTTATTTTATCGTTGATTTTCTCTCTATTATTTCTGTTGGAATGACCGTATTTTTTCTTAAAATATTAGGATTCTCAATCAGTTTAATTAAAGCTATACCTGCTTCCTCACCTAAATGTTCTGGATAAATATTAACTACAGTTTGAGGTGGTGAAGCAAAAGTATTGATAAATGAATCATTAAAAGTTGCTGTCATCACTTCATCTGGCACTCTTATATTAAGTTCATATAATGCGCTTAATAAATTAATGTTGATCATGCTATCTGATGTAATAATCGCTGTAGGAAATGTAGTGGTTTCTTTCATTTCTTTAATGATTGCTAATATTTCATCTCTATTAGGGTTTGCATGGTAAATTTCATATTGGTTAATGCTATGTTTATCGCACGCTTTCTTAAAGCCTTCTACCCTATCTAATGCAACAGCATAAGAATCCGGTTCAGCTATAAAAGCTATATGATCATGACCTTTATGAATCATAAATTCAGTTATCATTTGACTCGCTTCTACATTATCATTGTCGATATGAATGATTTCTCTTTCTCCTAATTGTTTACCTACAACAACAAAAGGAAATTGATATTTTTTGAGCAATTGTGTAACTGGATCATTTTCTTTTGAATAAAGCATAATAAAGCCATCTATTGATTTAGATTTAATGAGATTTTCAACTTCAACTAATAAGTCAGCTTGTTCAATTGACGTTGTCATAATTGTTGAGTATTCCCTTTGTTTACAAGCTATTGATATCCCCATCAGAACATCTGTAAAGAATGGGTTTTGCGTCATTTCTTTAGAGGCTGATTTTAAAATCAAACCAATCGTTTTAGATTTTTGTGTTACAAGTGTTCTCGCGGCAATATTAGGTTGATAGCCCAATTGCTTCATCACAGCTTTAACTTTTTTTGATGTCTTATCACTTATACTTTTATGCCCACTAATCACTCTTGATACTGTTGATGGTGCAACGTTTGCTTCTTTCGCAACATCTTTTATTGTAACCACGAGATCACTCCTTTATTATCCTTTTGTAGCACCTGCTGTTAAACCAGTTACTAAGTATCTCTGTAATAATAAGAATACAATAGAAATTGGTATTGCAATCATCATTGCTCCAGCAGCAAATACTGTAAAGTTGTTACCAAATTTATCATTTATAAAATTAAATAACCCGACTGCTAATGTATATTTTTCAGGACTTCTTAATAAGATTCTTGGCAGAATAAAGTCCATAAATGGTCCCATAAAATTAAATAATGCCACAACTGCTAGAATCGGTTTAGCTAAGGGTAACATAATTGCGAAAAATATCCTCATATGTCCTGCACCATCTATTTTAGCAGATTCATCTAATTCTTTAGGAATTGTATCAAAATACCCTTTTACTAAAAAGGCATTCATCGGTATGGAACCACCAATATAAATTAAAGTGAGACCGAATAATGAGTCTAATAAGCCTATTGTATTTAATAATATATATATAGCAACCATTGCCATCAATACAGGGAACATTTGTAAAATCAAAAATGCTACCAGTCCATATTTTCTACCTACAAAGCGATACCTTGAAAATGCATACGACGTTAAACCAACAAAAATCACTGAAAATAATGCATTAGCCGTCGCAACGATTAAAGTATTTTTATACCAAGTAATGTAATCACTTGATGGATCCGTTAGTAAATATATATAATTTTTCAAAGATGCATCTTTCGGTATCATAGAAGAACCATAAAGATTAGAACCAGAGTTGAGTGATAACCCTAAAGTCCATAGTAATGGGTAAATAATGATGATAAACATAATAATCAAAATGCCATACATGATAATCGCTCTTAATATATTTTTATTCTTCTTATTCATTAAATATCCCCCTCATCTTTAAAAGTACTAGTCTTTCTAAATTGTAAGAATGCAATAATAGCAATAAAGACACCAATAATTAATGAAATGGTCGCTGCCATATTATAATTTTGCATATCAAATGTTAATCTATATACCCAAGAAATTAAGATATCCGTACTACCTGCATTCTGCCCCGAAACAGGTGGACCACCTTTATTAAATAAGTAAATTAAATTAAAGTTATTAAAGTTTCCTGCGTATTGCATAATTAATAATGGTGCAGTCGCAAATAATATATGTGGAAACGTAATATTTCTAAATTTTTGCCAACTTGATGCACCGTCCATATCTGCCGCTTCATACCAATCTGAAGAAATACTTTGTAGAACACCTGTAAACAAAGCAAATACGAATGGAAACCCAAGCCATACTTGAATTAAAATTATAGCAATCTTTGCCCAGAATGGATCATTTAACCATGCTGGTGCAAAACCGAATAACGGTTGTAAGATATCATTATTAATCGAACCAAAATCATCATTAAAAATGGCTGCAAAGATTAATATTGTCACAAACGATGGGACTGCCCAAGGTAAGATTAATACTGTTCTAATAAGCTTTTTAAATCTAATAAGTGGGTGATTGACAATTATAGCGAGCAATAACGCTAGCGCGATTTGTAAAGTTGTCGCAACTAAAGTCCAAACAATCGTCCATGTTAATACGCTAAAGAATGTCGTCTTCCAAATAGGTACTGTAACTAATGATTTAAAGTTATCAAACCCTACCCATTCTAATAAATGTCTAGGTGGTGCATTATATAAATTGTAATTTGTAAAAGCTAAAAAACACATAAATAAAAGTGGAAATACGACAACAAAAATCAATAAAAATATACCCGGTGATATCAATAAGTATGGGAAAGTCTTATCCCATGTTGCCGTTATTCGACCTTTACTATTCTTAATTTCAAATCCTTTATTATATTGATCTGCATTACGATAAGCATCTATTAAATTAACGACATATAAAGTGGTTGCAAATGCAATTAATAATAACGAAATGATACCTTGTGCTAATAGAACCCTTGAATCATCTAATTTAGGCACTGTACCTAAAGTGAATAATCCCCAGAATCCAATATTCATAAATTGATAAAATACTGACATAAAACTAATAAAAAATACGATAAATATACTGCCTTTTATATATCTTTTATTATAGAATTGGCCAATACCCGGAATAATCGATAGTATAGCTGCTAATTTTGGATTTCTCATTTTCACAATTTCACCTTCCTTTATTTTTTAGATGCATTCATAATCTCTACTTGTTCATCTATGCCATTCTTCGCTTCATCAAGCGCTTCTTTAGGATCTTTACCGTTGGACATAAATACTGCTGCATTTCCCATTGGGTCCCATACTTGACTCATCTCAGGAATATTTGGCATCGGAATAGCATTTTGAGCTTGTTCTTCATATGGCTTTAATAATTCATTTTTAGAAGAAACATCTGTACGGCCAGTAATTTCTTGCATTTCATCTGTGTATTTCTGCATATTATCTTTATTTGTTAAATACAGCATTAAATTTTTAGCCCAGTATTTCTCTTCACTATATTCGGATATAAACCAACCTCTTACCCCTAGGAATGGTTTCATTTCTTTACCATTATCAGTTGGGAATGTCGCTGTTCCGAAATCATCGCCTAGCGCTTCTTTAAATTCATTCGTTTGCCATGGACCTGTCACAAACATGCCTACTTTCCCTTCTTTAAATAGCCCTACAATAACATCTTGATTAGCCGACTTCGTAATATAACCTTTGTCGTACCATGATTGTAATCTCTCGCCATTTTTAATAACAGAAGGATCATTTACTGCAACATCGTTTGTATTAAATCCATCTTTTTCTTCTTTAAAAATGTATCCCCCTTGTGAAAATAAAAATGGATAATTAAAGTAGAAGTTCTTTGCATCAAACATAAATCCATATTGTTTTTTATCTTTGTGAGTAACATCTTTCGCAATTTTTTCAATTTCATCCATTGTCTTTGGTGGTGTCTTAACAAGCTTTTTATTATAGACAACAGCAGTTGATTCTACGATAACGGGTAATGCTAATTGTTTACCTTCATAATTTAAAGCTTGCAGTGCTTCATTGGAATAACCTTTTAATTCTTCATCCGTAAAATCAATCTCTGCCGCTAACCCTTGCAAATATGCATCACCTGCACGATCATGTGGTTGAAAGAATAAGTCAGGTCCATTACCTGATGGTCCATCAAGTGATAAGTTATCTACTTGATCATCTTGTGCTGTATTTTTAAGAATCACTTTAATACCCGTCTTTTTTGTATAATCTTTCGTTACTTTCTTGTAAAAAGCCATTTGTTTATCACCGTCTACCCACATCGTAAGTGATTTAGGTTTGGCTGTTTTTTCATCATCGTTAAGTGCTTTATCAATATCTTCTTGTGTTCGATTAGGACCACAACTTGCAAGTAATAATATCACGAGTAGTATTGAGCCAATTTTTATTAAATGTTTCATCTAATCCCCTTCTTTCATTAATTATTTATTCACTAAATAAATTAATTTTTTATTTTTTCCCCAGTTTCTTTATCAAAGAAGTGACATTTATTTAAATCTAAAGCGAGCTCAATTTCATCATTTGGATGAATGACTGTTCTTGCATCTAACTTGGCACAAATTTCTTCATCATTAAATAATCCATGAATCATGATTTCAGAACCTAATAATTCACTGACAAGTACTTTAGTCTTAAAAGTTACATCCTTATTAGCATTGATAAATACAGGCTCATCATGAATATCTTCTGGCCTAATACCGAAACGTATCGTCTTACCATCATAGCCATTATGATTCAGCATGCGCGCTTTACTTTCATTTAATTTAATCACTTGTTCACCAATCACTAATTCATCATTATTAACCTTTGCGTCAAAGATATTCATTGCGGGTGATCCAATAAATTGTGCAACAAACTCATTCTCTGGTGCATCATATACTTCACGTGGCGTGCCTATTTGCATAATATCGCCATCTTTAAGTACAACAATACGTGTTGCCATCGTTAATGCTTCTGTTTGATCATGTGTTACATAAATCGTTGTTGTTTGTAATCGTTTATGCAACTTTAATATTTCCGTTCTCATTTGAACTCTTAATTTCGCGTCTAAATTAGATAAAGGCTCATCCATTAAGAATACTTTCGCATCTCTTACAATTGCTCGACCTAATGCAACCCTTTGTCTTTGTCCACCTGATAAAGCTTTAGGCTTTCTCGGCAAATATTCCATTAATCCAAGAATTTCAGCTGCGTATTGAACTCTTTTATCGATTTCTTTTTTATTCATTTTTCGAAGTTTAAGACCAAATGCCATATTGTCATAGACTGTCATATGTGGGTATAAAGCATAATTTTGAAAGACCATTGCGATATCTCTATCTTTCGGTGCGATATCATTCATTCTTTGATCATCGATTAAAAAATTTCCTGATGTAATGTCTTCCAATCCTGCGATCATTCTCAAAGTTGTAGACTTTCCACACCCTGATGGACCGACGAAAACAATAAACTCTTTATCTTTAATATGTAAGTTAAAATCATGTACCACTGTATTACCTTTGTCGTAAGTCTTCTTTATATTCTCTAATTTCATTTCAGCCATAGATAATCCCTCCATAATTGTAATCGCTTACAAAATTTAATATAGATTTATAATATATGTAAAAAGTTAAAATGTCAACATTTTTATGCAAACGATTGCATTATTTTTATTCAATAAAATTAGCTTTTTAATTTTAAATAGCAACCTTTAAATGCAAACGATTGTTTCTTTTTTAATTAAAACTCTTGCATTTATAGTACATAGGGTGTACTATATTCTTTATATTAAGTACAGGAGGTGTACTAAAATAGAACACGAATTAAAAAAGGCATTTAACTTATTTCAAGAATCTATTATTAATATTCATAGTGAAGTAGGTAAAATTTTAAATAATACTGGATTAGATGAAGTTATTTCTAAAGAACAATATCAAACTTTAAAAATAATTAAAGATTTTCCTAAATGTACTTATGGTTTTATCGCTACTAAACAAGGTGTTTTTAAAACAGCTATATCAAATAGAATAAACAAATTAAAAAACCTCGAACTTATTTCAATTGAACAAGGTGAAGATAAAAGAGAGAAGTCCGTTCTGTTAACTGAAAAAGGAATGAAGCTTGTTATCCGTACTGAAGATATTATTTACGAAACATTTAATCGTAAACTTTCTTCTCATTTCTCAGATCACGAAATCATCACATTTGTTAAACAACTTGAGAAAGCTAATAATCTTATAACAGGAAAGGACGATGCTAAACATGTTTGATGACATAAAAAATCTGTGGACACATAAATTCTTACTTGTTTCCTTAATTGCAATCATGTTAATACCACTTATTTATAGTTCTGTTTTCGTAGGCTCTTTATGGGATCCTTATGGCAAGACAGATCAGTTAAAAATATCTGTCGTTAATAACGATAATGGCGGAGAAGTAAATGGTAAGAAAACAAATATAGGTAACGATGTAGAAGATAATTTAAAAGACAACGATAAATTCAAATGGGAATTTGTTAACCAAGAAACTGCAGATAAACATTTAGAAGAAGGTAACTCATTCGCAGTTATTTCAATTCCTTCTGATACTACTAAACATGCTGGTTCAATGTTAGACAAGAATCCTAAAAAAATCGACTTTAATGTAAAGACTAATCCAGGATATAGTTACACAGGCTCTCAAATTGCCTCTAAAGCTGTAACAGCAGTTGAAGACAATTTAAGTTCTTCTGTTCGTGAAAAATATATCTCCGAATCATTTAAAGGTATGAACAAGCTTACAGATGGTTATAAAGATACTTCTAAAGCGCTTGGCCAAATGTCAGATGCAGAGTCACAACTTATCGATGGAAATAAACAAGTTGAATCTGGCTTAGAACATTTAGCACCAATGGCTGGAGCAGAAGGACAACAACTTTTACAAGGAAGTATGCAAGTATCTCAAGGTTTAAATGATTTACAACAAAATAATGATAAATTAAAACAAAATATTGATAAAGCAATCAAACAATCAGAAGACCAAAACTTTAACGAGAAAAATGTTAAAGCGATAAACAGTCCTGTTGTTTCAAACGAAGATGATTTAACCGAAGTAGACAACTATGGTCAAAGTTTCGCACCATATATCCTTTCATTGAGTTTATATGTTGGAGCTGTTGCTTTCTCAGCAGTATACCCTATCGACAAACGAATTGGAGAATCAACTGGATTTAAATGGTGGTTAAGTAAGTTTACTATATTTATGATGCAAGCTATTGGATCCGCCTTAGTATTAACTATATTGTGCTTATACGGATTTGAAATTGAAATAGCTAATCCGGGTTACTTTACTTTAACATTACTATTATGGAGTATCGCAGCATATATGATTGTAACGTTCTTAACTGTAGTACTTGGTAATATTGGTAAATTCTTAGCAATCATTTTACTGATACTACAATTAGGTTCTAGTGAAGGAACTTTCCCAATACAATTATCAGGTAAGATCTTCCAAGACTTACATCCATTCTCGCCAATGAGTTATGTCATTAAAGCTTTAAGAGAAAATATCTTTAACTTCACAAGTGATGTATCGTATGGACAATCAATGCTAATAATAGGACTTATTGCGATTGTTTTCGCAGCTCTTACACTTCTAGTATATGTAGTACGTTCTAAGTATCCACACTTGAGACGTCTAGCAAACGAAAACGACTATTAATATGTATTTTAAAAAGTTAGGACATGAATCCTAACTCAAAATAAATAAGCATATCCCTAAACTGATTTTTTAAAGTTTACGGTGATATGCTTATTTTTTATCTTACGATTTTGTAAAGTGCATGCTTGCCTAGGGGTATGGCTCGAGCCTGTAGTCTCTCACACATACTATTCCCTCAGGCGTCAGCACTTTACAAAATCGTTAGAAATAGCTACTTTTTAAATATATAGATTTCAGATGAATCGTACATATCTCTAATATTCTATTACAATTTTTCCAATACTTTTGCCTTCTTCAATTAATCTATGCGCTTCTGTTATACTTTCTACGCTTAGTCCTTTTAATTTAGTGTGGAAGGTTGTTTTGATTGTTCCTCTATCAAGTAAATATGTCAATTTTCTTAAATATTCATGATGTGCTTTCATATCTTCTGTTTCGTATTTTGGTCTTGTAAACATAAATTCAAATGAGAATGTTACACTTTTATCTTTTAATAAGTTTAAATTAACATTGCTCATAAAGTTAACAAGCGCAACGATTCTACCTCTAGGCTTAATCATTTCTGCCATTACATTAAAGTAAGCATCACTACTATGCGTATTAAATATATAATCTACTTCATTGATTTTATGTGCTTTTAATTCGTCTGGTAAATGGTGTTTATGATTTAATACAATGTCAGCTCCCATTTTTTCAGACCATCTTCTCGTTTCTTTTCTAGATGCTGTCGTTATAACAGTTAATCCAAGGTCTTTAGCAATTTGAGTAGCAATTGACCCTACTCCTCCAGCACCATTTATTATGAGTAACTTTTTATCTTTATTATCTTCTGGATTAGTCGATATACTTAATCCTTCAATAAGTGCTTCAAATGATGTAATTGCTGTTAAAGGTAATGCTGCTGTTTCGGCGTAAGATAAATATTCAGGTTTAATACCTACAAGCCTCTCATCAACTAATTGATATTCTGCATTAGATCCTTGACGCATGTTTGAACCTGAATAATATACTTCATCACCTACATGAAACAATTCAACTTTATCTCCTACCGCTTCAACAACACCTACAGCATCATAACCCAATATTTTAAATTCACCTTCATTGGTAACTCTTGATTTTGTATCTACTGGATTAATACTAACTGCTTTCACGTTTACTAATATATCTCGCCCGTTAGCTTTAGGAATAGGTAAATCAAGCTCTTCAAATTCATTTGATTCTTTCAAATCAAAAGTTCTTTTAAATCCAATTGCTTTCATTTAAAATTCACCTCTCACCTTAATTTTATAATTCTTTACTATAATAATTATGCTCATCGTCGACTTGCATGCCAAGTTTCGTATATAACCGATTACCACCGATGTTAGATTTTTCAGTTTCTAAATATATTGTCTCATAGCCACTATCTTTACCATATTTAAATGCTTGATGCATTAACTGCTCTCCTATGTGTTTACCTCTAGCTGCATCTGTTAAATATAAATCATTTATAATCAACATTTCTGACATTTTCATCGAAGACAGCATCGAATATAATTGTAAAAATCCAATTACACCTTCTTCATCTTCAGCAACAAAAATAACAGCATCATTATTAGATAAGTTATTATACAAAAAATCATAAGCAGCATCTACATTAGATTGTTGATCAAAATAAACGCGATATTCATCAAATATTGGAACTATTTTATTTACATCTTCTACATTTAAAATAGAAATATTCAATACATCACCTCATCTATATATTATCTATCTCTAATTATTTTATTCTCATCAGCTTGAACTTTAGGACGAACAACAAGTTCACCATTACATTCAGGACATACGTAAAATAAATTTTCCGCACATTCTCTACAAAATGTATGTTCCTTCACACAGATAAATGCGTTACTCTTACTATGAAATTCATAACCACATTTTTCGCAATTCGGTTTCATTTCTAAAGCCATTTCAATCACTCCAATAAAAAATATGTTAGTCTATATATAATTATCATATCATTTTTAAGAACGAAAATAGAATTTTAAGGTGTGATTAAATGGAAAAAGAATTTGTCGGAAAATGTAAAGCATGCAATTCAAATATTTATTGTAATAGTGGCTTTATTGAAGGCGTCGTACAAGAAGATAAAACACTCTTATGTTTTGAATGTTCAAATAAAAATGAGAAAGAGCCTAAAACAAATTAGTGTTTAAGGCTCTTTCTTTTTTAGTGTAACAATCATATCAAAAGCTACAATTCAATCAAGTTATGTGCATATGGACTGATTTATAAGTAAGTTTGCTGGGAACTGCTTTTAATACTCCTCTTATCAGCAATTTTGGTAGGAACTGCTTTTAATGCTCCTCTTATCAGCAATTTTGCTGAAAACTGCTTTTAGCGCACCCCTTATAAGCAATTTTGCTGGGAACTGCTTTTAATGCTCCTCTTATCAGCAATTTTGCTGAAAACTGCTTTTAGCGCACCCCTTATAAGCAATTTTGCTGGGAACTGCTTTTAATACACCGTCTTTTTATACCAACTTCTTTAAAAAGCATGCCTAAAATAGAAGTTAAACAGAAATCTACTGCCTATAATATAACAAGAGGCTGCGACAATAAATGTCACAGCCTCTTTTCTATTTTTTATACGCCTTGATCTAATTTAGTTAACATTGTTTTCATTAAATTAATTTGACCGATATGATAATTTGTATGAATAATTGCAAATGAAATTGTTTCACCAAATGTAGTCATATTTGCTAATGGTTCTTTTCTTGATTTATCCATTTGAACATCTAAAGCATTTAATATTCTTTCTAACTGTTGATTTAAAATACCTTTCAATTCTTGGAAAGTTGGTTCAACACCCGTGAAACTTTCTGGTGAAGTGCCAGGTGAGAATGATTTACCTAATTTTTCACCAAGTAAATTCCCTTCTTCTTTACTACCAAATACGAATGACTCATTCGCCATAATTAAATGACCAAGTTGCCATTTAATATTATTTTTAGCCAATTCTAATTGAAAATCTGCTTGTTTCTCATCAATATCTTTAATAATATCTGATAGCATATTGTATGAAATTTGGAACTGTTGTTCTAACATTTAAATTCCCTCCAGCTTATTCTGTTATAGCAAAGTAATTACCTTGCTTGTCATGAAAGTTGAATACTCTACCCTCAGGCATTTCAATGATATCATGACCTGTTAATCCTTGTTCGTTTAACGACTTGTACAACTCATCAAAGTTTGATGCTTTGAACATTAACGACGGTGTCTCCATACTAACCTCAGGACTGTACTTTTTAATAAATGCTTTATCAAATAATACAAAGGAAGTCTCAGCATGTTCATTAGGTGCAATCTCTACAGACTTGAATCCTTCAGGCAACTCATCTTCAGACTTAACTACAAAGTTTAATACATCTTTCCAAAATTCTATAGCTTTTTCTTGATTATCAACATATAACATAACTTGATGTAACTTTTCTATCATAAACATCACCTACATTCATTTAATACCTTAAGAATACGCTAAATAAAAATGAAGTGCAAAAAATACAAATAAAAAATGCACCTTCCATTTATCTACCTGATAACCGCTTGTCCAACTACGCTGTTAGTATTACCATTTGAAACTACTAATATTTTGCTTGGTCTATTCATCGCAAATCCTTGGTAAATAGTAATTTCATCATATTTATGATTAAGTACTTGTTCTATATATATCCCTAATGCTGACGCTGCAACACCAGTTGCTGGATCTTCGTTATATCCATTATTGTTAGGAAATTGCCTTGCATGATATATGCCTTCATCTACTCGAACAAATGGATAAAATCCTGTTGAACCAATTTGATCACATACTTCCCATAAATAATCAAATTGAGGATTTAAATTATTTAACGTTTCAAGTTCATTTAATTCAATAATCGTTTTAAATCTAGATGTTGAAACATTTTTTATTGGATTGTTTGAGACATCATTTTCTGAAATATTTAATGCTTTTGCAATAACTGACTTATCAATATTATTATTACCTATTTTCGCTTCACCTTGTTTTACTTGTACTTTAAAGTCAGAGTCCTCTCCGATAACATCAATACTCAACGTTCCAGATAAAGTTTCGACTAATAAATGGTCTTTATTTAATAGTCCTTCTTCTTTTAGAACCGTGACACATGCTATCGTGGCATGCACACACATTTCCATTTCTCTTTTAGGTACAAAGTATTTAAATTGGTAATCACATGATGCATCACTAGTTTTCAGCACAAAACCAACTTCAACATTATACTCTTTAGCGACATTTATCATTGCATCAAAAGACATATCATCTGCATTTAAAATGACAGGACAAGGATTACCACCTATATCATTGTGCGAAAAAACAGTTGTTTGGTAAATATTCATGTTTGACTCCATTTCTCTAATATTTAATCAAAATAACTACCCTTTTTTTAATTCATCAATATAATATTTAAATCTTTTAGCTTCTTCAGTATATTCAGCAGGTATCACAAATTGATTATTATCGTACAATGTTTGTACCGTATCTAGTAATTCATTAAAATTTGAAGTGAATTTCATCATCCACTTCAATCCTTCTAATTTTGATATAATTCTAACTTCTTTATAGAAATAATAACTTCTACATAAATTCATAATTGTGTCTACGTTATTTAATGGTGCATCTGATTCATCATACAATACACTTTCAATAAATTCTTGCTCAGAAATAACCGGAAATACAATATCAATATCTGGACCACAAACAATTATTCCTTTTGATCTAAGATTCATTATATGACTAGATAAATCAGGATCAGTCTTATATTGTTCTGTAGTTAGTTGCCATTTGTTTTCTTCAAAATGCTTATACCAATATGGAGAATAGTGAAATTCATATGAATATGGATGACGTTCTTCAGTTAAATTTTTAAAATTTAAAAACGATATTTCTATTTCTTTTTTGGGACCTTCATCTTTTATTGATATAAATAGCTTTAGTAACTTCTCTTTTTGTTCCGTTGATAAATTATCCTTTATTAAAACTATCATATCTATATCTGATCTTTCCCATTTAAAAGTACCTTGTGCATATGATCCATGAATATAGATTCCTATCAACTGTTCATGAATAATATTAGTTATACCTTTTTCAATAGTTTTAATATAGTTTTCAATTAAACTAGACATGTCAATCATCCTTAGTTGATAAAATATTAGCCATATAGAACTTTACAGCTTCGTACTCTTCTTTGTTATATCGAAAACCTTGTTTTTTTGATATCTTAATTGTTATATGATGTGTCTTTTCAATAATATATTTAATATTTTCTTCTACTGTTTCTAAGCTGTTGTTACAATGAATCTTTATAAAATCAGCATTTATTCCTTCATATTCTAAGATACGTTGATTCACTTTACCAAAATTATATTCTTTTATATCCTTCTCCGATAAAATAAATTGCTTTATCAATTTAATAAATTCTGTTTTCACCGGATTCGACAACATATATTCAGCATACATAAAGTCTTTTCTTGCTATTCCTTTAATTACATAAGTACTTACCCAGTATATTTCATTAATTATTTTGTTAAATTCATATTCAGAAACTAGTTTTGTGTAATACATCTGACTTTCTTTATTAAAGTTAAATGAATTGTAGTCACCAGTCTTATCCAACAGTATTTTTGAATAAGCATCATCGATATATTCGCATATGTAGTCAGGATGCATCAACCTCAAATCAATTCTTATCATATTTTTAAATTGCAAAAGGTAACCAAAAACTTTATAGTAGTTTTTCTCTGGATGATAATCAGGTGTTTGCATTATTAGTGTATCGCCAAATTGCTTGTGCCATTCTTTATCTTTCACAAATTCATTTACATATTTAGTTGAAAAAATAATATCATAATCTTGAAATTGATCTTTCATACTATTTGGATTTGCTCTTGAACCATTTAATAAGACACATTCAATGCGATTATCTTTCTTAGCTATATCAGTTATCAAATCAAAAACATCTTGTTGATTGAACATATTAATCACCTTCTTTATTTATTACCTTTAATATATTACATTTTCAGTTTAAACTTAAATTATTGCACGTTAGTTAAATAAAGCAACCGATAATGTTATTTTATTAACTATATAATTTTTAGTTAGATTGCTCCATAAAAATAAACTAGCCCTTTTTATTGCTAGTTTCTATCTTTATAATATTGAATTGCCCTTTGTTCTAATTGAGATACAAATTCCTTCTTAGCCTTACTATATTCTATCGTCTCATCATATTTATTAGCTAGCTTTTCTTTGAAGTCACTATAAGATTTTACCTCTTCAGAATGTTCTTTTAAGTAATCTCTCATCACTAAATGACGATATATTTCTGGATGATCTTGTTGATAAATATGAATATGATGTGACCTGTTGTCTCCGCCCTTACGTAGTAATCTCCTACCTTCAATACCCCATTCCCCAGCTACATCGTATCCTAATAATTCTAATTGATCATTAAAATTATCTATTTCGTTTATATCCTTAACTAGTATCATCATGTCTACAACTGGCTTAGCTTTCATTCCCAGAACGGATGTACTACCAAAATGTTCAAAACGTACAATCTCATCTCCAAAGATTTCTCTCATAGCATCGCATTCATTCTCAAAAGATTTACTCCACTTTGGATCATACTCTGATAATCTCACTTTCATAAATAACATCCCCTTATCAGTTATTTAAGTACACAAACTTTCATAATTATATCAGCGCGATTTGAATTCGGCAAATATAAATAATGTTAAATATTTATTAGACTACCTATCCACGAACCCTAGAGAAAAAGCAGTTCATTTCATATAGTGTCATACAGTTGTATAAATAAGATTTAAAAAAAGAAAAAGTCTACCTTTCATTAAGTCATAACAACAATATTATTCTGACTTTTCAGAAAACTAATTGATTTAATTTGTTAAGTTACATATAATGAAATAGACAAAATTCTTGTTAATAACATATAGGAGGATTTCTAAAATGCCAGTAAACAATAATAAATTAACGGTAACTTCAGCCAACGAGGTCGTTTACCTATAAAACTTAATACTGCTTTTAGGTTTATTGGTAAACGACACCAATAAAACTTAAGGAGTAATTTCATTGAAACTACAAAAATTTATTTCTTATTACAAACCATACAAAAAAATATTTAGCTTAACATTATTATGTTCACTCTTTGTAACGGTTAGCACACTATGTATACCTTTAATTATCAAGTATATTACCGAGAACTTAATTAGTAATTTTAATGATCAAAATGTTAAATATGTTTATCTTCTCGGTGGTTTAATGCTGCTACTCATCTTCATTCAGTTTTGTTGTCATGTCTTTATCGATTACTATGGACATGTAATGGGTGCCAAAATGGAAAAAGATATGAGTGAAGAATTATATGAACATATACAAAAACAACCACATAGTTATTTTGATAACACTAGTACTGGTAGTTTAATGTCTCGATTAACAAAAGATTTAGAGAATCTATCAGAGTTGTATCATCATGGACCAGAAGATTTACTAATGTATATGGTAAGGTTTGTTGGTGCCATTATTATCTTATCTTTTATAGATATTAAATTAACAATAATCCTAATATTTTTCGTTCCTTTATGCATAATAATCTACTTTTATTTTCTAAAAAAATTATCTGCAATATATGAACAAGATAAAGAAAAAACTGGTCAGATACACGGAGAATTAGAGAATTCTTTATCGGGTATAAAAGTTACAAAGTCATTTACAAGTGAACAATATGAACATGAAAAATATATGACATTAAATGAAGAATCTATAAATATTAAAAAGAAAGTTCACAAATTAGAAGCTTACTACAGTGAAATTGTGGGTTCCTTAATGCAGGCAATGCCTGTTGTCATTATTATTGCAGGTTCTCTATTAATCATAAATGAAGAATTAACTATACCCGCGTTACTTACTTTTATATTATACGTAGGTAATATTACAGCCCCCATCGATGTGTTTGTGCGATTATCAGTACAATATAATGAAGGGATTTCTGGTTTCAATCGATTTCATTCATTAATGGGATTAGAACCGAAGATTCAAAACAATAGTGAATTGAAATTAAATTCTATTGAACAAATTGAGTTTAAAAATATTAATTTTAAATATGATGATACACATGTACTCAATAATTTTAATTTATCTCTACCAAAAGGACAATTTGTTGCATTGGTTGGACCTTCTGGATCTGGAAAATCAACTATTGCTAACTTACTTCCAAGATTTTATGACGTTGATAGCGGTCAAATCTTACTTAATGGTCTTGATATTAGAGACATAAATTTAAATTATTTGAGAAATGCGATTGGTCTAGTACAGCAAGACGTGTTTATATTTTCAACTTCAGCTTATGAAAATATTAAATACGGTAATCCAGATGCTTCGATGGAAGACATTATTCAAGCTGCTAAACTCGCAAATGCTCATGAATTTATTTCTGATTTACCAGATGGTTATCATACTTTACTAGGTGAAAAAGGTGCTAAATTATCTGGAGGGCAAAAACAACGTATCAGTATCGCACGTATGTTTCTAAAGAATCCAGAAATCGTTATTTTCGATGAAGCTACGAGTGCTCTAGATAATTTCAGTGAGCAATTAGTGCAGCAGTCCCTTGAACAATTATCCCAAAATAGAACAACCATTGTTATTGCACATAGATTAACAACAATACAAAACGCTGATATTATCTATGTAATCACTAAAAATGGTATCGTTGAAAGTGGTACTCACAGTGAACTCATGAATAAAGATGGTTTATATAAAAAAATGTATTTACAAAATACAAGCAAGTAAATATTAAAGCACATCTGGGATGTATCCAAGATGTGCTTTATACATATATTCAAATGATTATTTTATGATATTACTATTCTTTTCATAAGTTTATCCATTTTCATTCAGAATGAAAAGATGTCGAGAAGCCGCTGAAATACGTTTATATTTATTCATTAAAATTTTAAACAAAAAAAGCACTTCCCGAATAAATCGAGAAGTGCTTTTAAACGTATTTTCAATTGAACACAAATTGCTTGTGCAATTTGCGGACTCCATCTGTGAGCGAATAAAATCGCAACAGTTTGGCAATATTAACGTTTTGAGAAATAACCTTTAATAATTTAAAGAAATCATATCTTAATATATACATATTTATGGATAATATCATTAGTTTCTTAAGGATAAAATATGATGTGAATGGATAATAAATGATTTAGTTTGCACCAATTAACACAAAACACTTGTTTCATTAAAATCTATATGATATATTCATATCATATAACGTAGTCAATCATTACGACAAAAAGGTAGGGCTTAATTATGAGAGATTATATAAATGTCAGATTATCATATGAAACAAAATATTTTATAGAATCTATTCAATTTCAACTTCAAGAATCATTACAATCAACTATCTCAGAAAGTGAAATACCATTAATTGAGAAAAATATTAAGTCTTTTATAAATCATGAATTTAAGGAATATGATCCAAAAACTATTGATGCAATTTCAATTACTACAATTTTGAAAATTTCATCTTCCAGTATTATAGAGGGAGCATTTAAATACTCTTCAAATTTTTCATTAAATGAATGGGAAAAGATCGAAAACGAAATGCATACTTTCAATATTGATAGAAATATAGAAGTTGGATCATTAACACCTAAACTATATTTAGAAAGGGATGTTATCACCGGATTAAATCAATACCAAAAAAATTTTATGAAAGAATCTATGGTCAGAGTTGTAAGATTATCATATGTAATAGGCATTGTTGTTTTTGCTTATTACAAATATATTTTTGAAATTGAGAGTTAATCTCTCAATATTTTTTCAACTATTTGTCGTAAAGAGTTTGACAAATAAACAAAAAAACGTTGAAAGGAAATTTATATGAATTATTCACGACCACCTCCCATTAAATAAAACATTTAATTGCTATACAAAATATTTAATATTAATTGTTGAAACATCAATCAACAAACTAGAGTGTGATTAGTAATTTCTGTAATACATTAAGTTGTCTAACAAAAAGGAGATATATTATGAAAAAGAATTATATAATGCTTAATCTAAACTTAAACTTCAATAAACCATCTAAATGGATAGAAAGAAACACTATAGATATAGAGAATTTTGTTTTGAAATATGATCCAGATTTTATAACATTTCAGGAGTTTGGTTCAAACTCTACGAATTATGATGCTTCAGGTCGACAATTAGAGGAAACACTGCTAGAAGAAGGTTATTCTTTTGTTAAAAGTATAGATGGTAAAAAACCTGTTAATACAAGAATATTCTATAAGATTAATTTAGCTCAATTTTTAAAAATGCTTCCTGCTTTTTATGAAGATGGATTTCTAAATAGACAATGTGGTGCTTTATTTAAAGTAAATAATAAAAATGTAGCTATTTATTCTGTACACCTACCTTTATATGAATCAGTATATAAAAAAAATGGTAAAACAATACTTATTAATAATAGCTTTGAAAAAAAAGCAATGTGGGAAAACATTTTAGAATTTTCTAAAAAAGATAGTGATGAAATTGATTTTAAAATTCTGGCTGGTGATTACAATGAGAATAATCTCGGGGAAAAGTCAACTCTTTCAGAAAAGTTAGATATTTTAGAACAATATCTTGATCCCGCAATTACTGAAGAACCAACTTGGAATAAGAATAAATTAGATCATATTTTTGTATCAAAAAATTTAGTTCATGAAAAATCTGAGCCTATTAAAAATACTGTAAGTGATCATAAAGCATTGATGTTGAAATTTGAAATTTAGAGCAGTGATAAATAGGAACACTTTAAGAATGTACCCAACTTTGTATTATTTAAATAGAAATAAAATGGAGGTATTAGAATGAATTTAAAATTAAAGTTAATTATATCACTAGTTATTACTGTACTACTTAGCTATAGCTCTATAAACATTATTACAGGTAACGCATTGTTCTACACAATTACATCTATATCTATATTTATTACATTATATTACCTCTTCAAGATTAAAATTTTAAATTTTATAAATCGCTTTATTAGGTAATGACTATGACTATGAATAAGATAATATATTTTTTTAAAAAGGATAAAAAATCGATTGTCAGTATGTACGATAAAGATTTATACTTCCTAAAAATCCCGAAATATATCAAGTTCTTCAAATTGATTATTTTATATTTAATACTAGGTGTATTCATTATTTCATTCATGGTAGACAATGCTATATTTACATTTTTCCTATGGATTATTGGAGTTATCTCTATAGTCAAACACTTTAAACTAATTAAATTTATTAAAAATAAATATAACGAAATGTATGCTCTTAACCATGAAATATTAA
>NZ_RXWZ01000229.1 GCF_003970575.1 Mammaliicoccus fleurettii | reverse complement strand
TTGTTAAATTGTTTATATCTGAAATAGTTCATACAGAAGACTCCTTTTTGTTAAAATTATACTATAAATTCAACTTTGCAACAGAACCATGAAATTAGTAAAAAAGGTGGTGTAGCTGATACTTATCTTAAATATTTAGAGTATAATTTAGATGTTTTAACCAATGGTTTAGAAAAGTAAAAATTTTAAAAAAGCAGAGCTATGTCTTTATAGACAATAGTTCTGCTTTTTATCATTTATAAAAAAATATATTTTAAATTTTACGAAATAGTATAATG
>NZ_RXWZ01000228.1 GCF_003970575.1 Mammaliicoccus fleurettii | reverse complement strand
GCAATGTACTTTTGCATAAGTTAAAACTCCTATTGATTAATAACTTATATTATATATGAGATAATGATTAAAAGTAAACATTGAAAAAATGGAATAATCATCAAAATTTGATTATGATATTAGAAGGAGGGGATTAAATGCAATTTAATGATATGATAAATCAAGGTCAAAATATTTCAGCAACAATTGCAGTTTGTAAATCAAATGATGAAGGGGTTATTAAAGCAATAGTTAAAGCTATAAAATACACTCAAGCGAATTTTATATTATTTGATGAACAGCCGCAAGATGAGTTGATTAGATCATTCAATTTAACCCATGATGAATTTAATAGAATTAAAATTATACAAACAGATGATGAAGCACATACTGTTTCTGAGTGCGTTAAATCAGTAGATGAAGGACAAGCTGATTTAATAATGAAAGGTCTAATAGATACTTCTACTTTATTAAAAGAAGTGTTAAATAATAAATATAAATTAAAAACAACAGATAGAATGAGTCATATTGCAT
>NZ_RXWZ01000227.1 GCF_003970575.1 Mammaliicoccus fleurettii | reverse complement strand
ATTAAAAGAAGTGTTAAATAATAAATATAAATTAAAAACAACAGATAGAATGAGTCATATTGCATTATTTAATATTCCTGAATATCATAAAATGCTAACTGTATCAGATGTTGCGATGAATATTGAACCTAATGTAGAACAAAAAATAGATATTACGACGAATTTAATAACATGTCTACAAAAAATAGGTATTGAATCTCCAAAAATAGCAGTTTTATCTGCAATTGAAAAAGTGAATCCTAAAATGAAGTCCTCGGTAGATGCTGATGCAGTCGTTTCAGGAATTCGAAATAAAATGGCAAATCTAGAAATTGAAGGCCCAATGGCATTTGATGCTGCAATCAATAAAAGAGCTTCGATTATTAAAAATATAGATTCTGAAATTTCTGGTAATGTTGACGGTGTTGTAGTGCCGCAAATTGAAAGTGGTAATATTTTATATAAATCGCTCGTGTATTTATCAAAAGCAGATGTAGCTTCTGTGATTATTGGTGCAAAAATACCAATAATTTTAACGTCCCGTTCAGATTCTTCTCGAGATAAATTCCATTCGATTTGTAGTGCTTTAATGCTTATTTAGTATATTATAATAATAAATAAATAACTATACTCCATTAAAGTG
>NZ_RXWZ01000226.1 GCF_003970575.1 Mammaliicoccus fleurettii | reverse complement strand
TAAAAATGGCCGAATCCATAGCTTAGCTATGAATTCGACCAAAAATCCATTTTTATTATTTAGTTGTCTACTTGACAGGGTACAGTTCATGGTTTACGGGCTTTTTATTATGCATTTTTTAATTAATCCAATTTTCTTTGTAATTCATGGAGCTGTCACTAAAGAACAATATAATGAAATAACTGGAGAATATTTACGAGAATATATAAAAAGATACTGATTAATTTCAGTGTCTTTTTATTTAAATTGAAGTAAAGAGGGTATTGAATGAATAATGAGAAAAGGAAATTATTCAAAAATTTAGATTTCTTACAGTTTGCAATTGTTGTGTAAGAGGAGTGATTAAATGGCAATATATATAAACAGGGATATAAAGACAAGCATAAATGAGCAGAGTGTTAAGTTAGGGAATATCGGGGCTAATTTCTATACAGAAGATAATAGTACAGCATCTATTAGAATTTATATTCAAAAAAATGGTACGCCAATTAACTTAAATAGTACAGGTTTGACTCCTCATTTAGATTTGTTTACTCAAGATGGTTCAGTGTATACACAAGAACAGATTGAGATTGTATCACCTGAACAAGGCTTAGTTCAATATAAGATATCTGAGAATGTAGTAAAACATGCGGGTAGAATAGACTGTAAACTATTCTTAGAAAACGGAAAAGAATCAGTGTACTTTGCTAACTTCTATATCATGATAAAAGATAGTGAGATTACAGGTGCAATAAGTAAAGAGATACAAGTTGAGGTATTAGAAGACATAGTTAGAGACGTCATGACTGATAAAACTATGGGCTTATTAGATAATAAATTACAAACAATTAAAGATAATATAGATAAAGTTACGGGTCTTACTGATGATGAGGCGATACAAATATTCATTGATGAGATGAATAAGAAAGTTGCACAGCTAGGTATTACAACTACTAAATTCCTAACACCCACAGGACTAACAGCTTTAGGTCAATTAGCTACAGCCTATGACTTTAATATAATCACTTTACATGCTAGTGCATATAATGACATTGCTAATATATGGGGACAAAAAAACTATACATTTAAAATACAAGGGCAGAATACAAGAGACGTAACAGCGACAACAACAGTAACAAGTCCATCGGTTGAAAATACTTACCAAATAGTGGGTGGTAAAACAGGGACAATGGGGATTATAAGAAACATTACTACGATATTGAAAAATGGAATTGACTATTATGTTGTGACTGTTATGAGAGGTCAGAATGATAGATTTGACGATTTAAAGACAGCGTTAGATGAAGCTATTAAAAAAGAGAAGGGTGAAAAATACGATAGCACAATTATAGGTGATACAAGTACCTCATTCTCAATACTAAAGTATCCTAGAATAAACCCACGTTTTCAAATAGTTATCAAACCTGAGATATTACTATCTAATAAGGAAACGGTTAGACAGAACCCAGCAAGTATGACTAAGTTAATGACGTCAATAATAATGTTAGAAAATATGGATAATATAAATCAAACCATAACATTAAAAGAAAGTGACTTTGTAGGAGGCTCGGGAATACCTTTGCAAGTTGGGGATAAGATGACGTTAAAAGATGCTTTGTATTTAATGCTATTACCGTCATCTAATGATACGGCTATGGCTGTAGCAAGAACAATTGGTAATGAAATATATTACAACAGAAATAAAAATTATTAAGTAGATGTTTATAACGATTTTGTGAAGTGCTGACGCCTGAGGGAATAGTATGTGTGAGAGACTACAGGCTCGAGCCATACCCCTAGGCAAGCATGCACGAACAAAATCGTAAGATTTTA